>JAQCBQ010000068.1 GCA_027621385.1 Bacteroidota bacterium
AGAAGGAAAGGCCGGTGTACACGAGCTTTCCTTTGCCGTACGGGCGGATTAAGAGCATGCCGGATTGCTGCGGCTCGCCGGGGTCTGCGCCTTGAAGAACGGGAAGCCAATCGCTGGACCAGGATTCGGCAAAATAGAGCCCCCGCTCTTGTACCCAGCCTTTCCAGCTTGCCTCGGTAAGTACCAACGGCGTTTTCAAGCAGATGTGTTCCGTGGCTTGCGGTATTAATGCTGCATTTTCATCGGTGATGCGGCGCCTGCCCAGCGTTAAGCCGGGCAGAATTTCTTTGTTGCTGAGCCCTGAAACGGTGATGTACTGCACAATAACATGCCCGCCCTGCTGTGCAAACTCCAGCAGCCGTTGCTTCAGCGCTTCGGGTTTAGCGCTGATGTTTAAGGCTCGGATACCCAGCAGGAGCACGTCCGCGTTGAGCTCTGCCGTCAAAAATTCGTTTTCAGTAATAACTCGGACATCAAGCCCGGCACCCAACAGCAAATCGGGCGTGGCTTCGCCGGCTCCGGGTAAAAAAGCAATGCGGCGGGGCTGAGCCGTGGCGGGCATGGCCAAAGCCGGGAGGCTAGCTTCGGGTAAAATGCCCAGGTGACCAATGTGGTCGTAGCGGCTGTCGATCCATTGCCGTTGGAAAATCTGCCCATCGTCGCTGACAAATTGAAGCTGTAAGCTGGACTTTTTACCATCAAACTTTCGGGGGAATAGCTTCAGGTTCAGGGAAGTGCTGCTGCCGGCCGGCAAATTAATGCGGGTAGAGGTTGGTTGAATGGTCCAATGCGAATCGGAGGCGAGGCGGAGCCGACCGCTGTAGGGTTGGCTGCTGTGGTTTTTTAACAAGACGGGCATATCCACCGCTTCGTTGGTCAGAGCAATGGCAGCGGGACGGCCGGGATTTAAGGTAACTTGTGGCAGCAAACGGAATGCTTCTTGTTGTTCGCCTTTGACGGGATCTTTGGAAACGAAAATTAGGGGGAGGGATTGGTGCCATGTTTGACCGTTCCAAGAAAGTTGAATGCGGCAAAGGGGGGCAAATTGTCCGGTGGCCTGAGTATGCTGTGAAGATCCTGCAAAAAAGGCACCATCGGTACCCGGAGTTTCAAGCCAGTAGGGTTGAGCTAGGCCTGCGGAAGAGTTTGCTTTGGCTTTAACCGAGTAGCGGCCGCGGGGCTGAAGAGGGAATCCCAATGGGGCGTATTTTCCGGGAATGATTTGCCAGCCTTTCCCCAACCATTGTATATTGGTTATGCGGACGTCGGCGGGCAGTCCTTGTCCATAATCCAGAGAAAACTCCAAGGTATCGCCTATGGCGGCAATGGGTTGAGAGGCCAGGGCTTGAAGTCGAATTCCCAGGCAATGTTGAATGAGCCTTTCTGTGGCTTGTTTCTTTTGCCGGGCCATGCTGGTATCGGCCAGTTTGGTTAAAGCCGCTCTGAATCGGAATAAGGCGGGAACGTGCAGATGCGGCTCCCGGGGATTGAAGCCAGCGATAATGGAATCAAGGATGGCTTGAGCGGGTTCTCCGCCGGAGCAATTACTAAGCTGATTGGGCAGCAAATCTAGGGGATCGGTTTGAAAAGCAGGACCTTGCAACACTTGAAAGTATTCTAGGGTATCAAGCATAGCGGGCATGGTTCCGAATCCTTGGCTTTTGTGTTGGCTTCTGGCGAGGGCGGCAATTTCTTGGATTGTCATGCCCCGTTCGGGGATGTAATGGCCGACGAAGACCGAGGAAAACGAATCGGCCTGAAGGGCGGAGGGGTTGGATTGGAAGAACCACCAGGAGGTGTTCCAGAGGGTTCGGAAGACCTGCCATGCGGGGCCCAAATCAGGTCGGTAGGATTTTTGTGCGGCCAGCTGAACGGCTTGGAGCCCTAGGCGAGCGGAAGAGGTATGGTGTCCGTGGGTGCCGCCGGGTTTGGGGCTGAATCGTGTAATCACCACCTGAGGTCGGAAGCTGCGTAGCACCTTGACCATATCGGCCAGCACGGAATCGCGGTTCCAGATGGATTCCGTTTCTTGGTAGGATTTAGAGTATCCGAAATCTCGGGCCCGGGAAAAGAATTGCATTCCGGCATCGATGCGTCGGGCTTCGACCAATTCATGACTGCGAATGAGTCCGAGGGCGTCGCCCAATTCGGCTCCGATCAGATTTTGTCCTCCATCGCCGCGGGTTAAGCTGAGGTAGGCTGTTTCTGCCTTTTTATGGTTGGCGAGCCAGGCGATGAGGCGGGTGTTTTCGTCGTCGGGGTGTGCGGCGAGGTAGAGGGCGCGTTGGGGGTTTGAGAGGCGTTGGAGTTGTAGGAGGATTTCGCCGGAGCTCGGGGTTTGAGCTTTTACGGGGAAATAGAAAAGCGTAAGTAATAACAGGGCCTTTGCCTTCATGCTGCAAAGGTAGGTCATCGACGGGCTAACGCCAAGCAAACCACGATGGACTATCGAATCTGATAGGTCAACGAAAAACTGAACGTTTGTCCTAACTGGTAATCGGAAACCACAAACTCTTGGTCTTTGTAGGATTGCACGCGTCGAAAGTTGGCATTCGTTAGGTTTTGAACCATGAATTTCAAGGCCAGTTTATCGTCCTTGCCCAGCCATTTGGTAAAGGTTACATTGAGCATGGGACGTGCCACCTCATAAATATCAGGAGTTCCGGCTTGGCTGTTTTCAGATAAGCGCGTTCCAAAAACATTTAGGCTCAAAGTCGCTTCCATGCGTAGGGCTGGGGGCAGGTAGCCCAACGAAGCGTTGAATAGATAAGGGGATTGGCCTTGGAAGGGGCGGGTAGTACCGAAATCGGGATTCACCGATAGAATAGATGAAAGTTCTAGGCTATCGATGTCGGCCTCAGAAAAGATTAAAGAGGCATTTACTCCAAACTTGATGTTGTCGGCCCATTTGGATTTGAATAAGCTGCCCAATTTAGATCGGAAATCCACTTCAAAACCGCCTACTCGGGCGCTGGGAACATTGGTGAATTTAAATTCCCCCGTTGAAGAACCGGTTGTTGGATTAAAGCTGCGTACAATGGGGTTGGTAAATTGTTTTCCATAGGCGCTGAATGCGATCATTTCGCCGGGATTGAAGTAGTATTCGTACCGTAGATCCAAATTCAGGATGTCGGTCATTTTTAAATCGGGGTTTCCGTTGAATGCGGGGGCTCCAATCATATCGTAGGCTACAAAAGGAGCCAATTCGCGCAAATTGGGTCGGGCCAGGGTTTGACTTAGGGCGGCCCTCAGATTCATATCATCGTTGATTTTAAAGACAACACTGGCGGCGGGCAAGGCATTCCATTTTTGGATTTGGCCTTCAGCAATGGTTGAATCTTGGCTTTTCACGAACATGTTCGAATGTTCGGCGCGGATTCCTGCGATGAATTTCCAGCGTTTCCATTCATAATTCAGCATGGCGTATACAGCAGAAATGGTTTCATACCCAGAGTAGGCATTGGTGGCTCTAGACTGGTTGGTAATAAAATTACTATGAATGTAGCGGCCACCTTGGGGATATTGATTCCCGACCAAGGTATCTACAATGCCAAAATTAAGGGGGTTAAAAAAGGCTGAAAATTCACGGGTAGGGTCGGCATCTAAGCGTACGACCTGAGGGGAATAATACAGATTAGTTGGGTCAACATAATTTCCACTTCCGCTATTCCAGGATATTTGAAAGCGTTGTTCGCTGAAGTTTCTGTCTTTGTGCATTAGATTGCCGCCTACTTTAATTTTATTGGCCGCGTTTTTACCAATTCGTACCGAGAAATCTACCTTTCCTTGCCATGCCTGGTCTTCTAAATTTCGATAATAATGGAAGGGGTCATCAAAAGAGCCATTGTCCAAGAAATTAGTTCCATTTGGGCTTGTTTGATAGGCAAACAGCTTCATGTCGGGTTGGTCTTGGCGGCTTAGGGTATGTCCGGCATTCCATTCTACTTCAAAGCGGCCTGAACCTCCTCCGGCGTGCCGACCCTTCAACTGCAAATTCAACATAGAGCGCTGTTGATACATGTTGGTCATGGTGGTAAAATCATTATCGGCGGCAGATAAAATCTGAGGAGCACTTCCACTGCTAATTTGGCTGTTTTGTTCTCCGGACTGATTGTAAACCGCATTGGCTGAAATTTCATTGCCTGCGTTGATGCGGAAGGTGAGAGAGGCCATGCCGCCCAGGGTTACCGTTTCTTGTCCACGGCGGTCAGTAAAATCAAAAAACTCTTGCAGTTCAGTTGAGGCAGTATCCATAAGTCGGTAGGCGCCCAATACCGCATTGGAATAGTATGTATAAGAACGGTCGTAGTTTGCTCCGACGTAATATCCCAATTTGGATTCTTGCTTGTTGTTGAATTGAAATACATTTCCGACAGCCAGATTAAAAGCATGATTCATCGGGCTGAACTTTTCAGTGGGCACAAATGTATTGCGTAACCCTCGAGCAGTTTGATTGAAGGTGTCTCGAACTCCGGCCGAGGAATTTAATGAACGCACTTTTAAGTAGAAGTTGTTGTTCATTAGGGCAATGGTTGCGGGGTCCTTATAAATGTCGGGTAAGGCTCGTGTTCCGTCGTCCATTCCTAGAAAATCCAACGAGCCGCCGGGTTCTGATAAAAAGTCGGATTGAAACGAGGATTGAGTGTTCACAGAGATACCGGTTCCAAAGCTGAAATAGAAGCGTTCGGGGAATGATTTCGTTGTAATGTCCACATTGCCACCGGTGAAGTTTCCGGGCTGATCGGGGGTGAATGTTTTTCGAACAATGATATTGTCGAGCATTCCTGAGGGAATGAGATCTAGGGAAGTAGAATTGCGGTATGGGTCTGAGCTTGGTGTAGTGATGCCATTGAGGGAAGTGACGGAATATCGGTCGCCCAATCCACGAACCACAACAAATTTATTTTCTTCAATACTGGCGCCGGTCACATATTTCATTGCGGCTCCGGCATCTCCGGCTCCGGTTCGGCCTAATTCCTGGCTTGAAACTCCATCTTGAACCGCATCCGCATTTTTTTGCATGGCCAGGAGAGCGCCCTCCGTATTGTTTACTTTTTTTGATTCAATCGTGAATTCTTCGATTTCCATTACGGCCGGTTTGACGGGAATGATTTTTTCAATCGTTGAACCAGGGCCTACTTCCAGATTGGTTAAGCTAACTTTTTGATAGCCTACAGCTGTAATGACAAGGGAATATGTTCCAGATGCCACCTTTGAAAACAAAAATCGTCCGTCCATATCGGTAGAAGTAATCATGGGGCTGCCTTGCAATTGAACCGTGGCAAACAGCACCTCTTCGCCGGTAATTTGGTCAAAGACCTTTCCCGATATGGTTGCGGTAGCCGAGGATCCCATGGCAATGGGCGACTGTGCGTTTATGCTGAGCAAGGCGCTTATCCAAAATAACAATACCAATCCTTTTGTTTTCATACACCTGTTTTTAATAGGAAAAGAGACAGACCGAAGTCTGCCTCTTTCCTGAACACCTATTTAAACTAATTACTTGTTTACCACTAGTTTTACGTTGCCGGTGCGGGTTGAAGTATGGACATGTAGCACATACATTCCGGCAGAAATGGAAGACAAATCGATGCTAATGTTGTTGCTGTTCCCTTCGGCTACTGCGGTTGTTTTTCCTGTCATGTCGGTCATGATTACACGGGCATTTTCAGAAGCGCCTTGCATGGCAACAACCACCTGAGAAGAAGCAGGGTTAGGGAATACAGATACTTGATTTTGTTGAACGGCTATGGATGAATTCACCTTCAAATATCCGTTTTGGTCTAAGGCTGTCCAGCCGCGCAACCATTCTGTGCCGTTTGGAGCAAAGGCTCCTTTGTAAGTAACAGGCGTAAAGAATGGGTCGTTGTTTGGATAGGTAAACAGATTTGAAGTGATTTGAGCTACGTTGCCATCGGGGCGAGGATCTAGCATGTTGTTGGCAGTACGGCCGATGCTTAATAGTCCTGGATCGGTAACGGCATTTCCCTTAGAACCTAAGTGGGTAATCAAATCAGAGCAGTCGGCATCCTCGGATGTAGAAGCGTTTGTTACCTTAATAAAACCAGCGGTATCTAAGGTATTTCCAGCACCGAAGGCATACCAAACGTTATTGTTGAAAGCCAGTTCGCCATCTTGCATGCGCTTGTAAGAGTCAATTCCAGAGGCCATCGCTAAGTCTTCTACTTCCAAGCCTTTGTTCGCATAATCATAGACAATCGAATTGTTCAGATAACCGCCGGTAGCGTCGCGCCACAACAGAGCAATGGTGTTGTTTGAATTGGTGGTGTTTGCGGCTCCAGATCCGATTAAGGTGGCATTAAAAACCGTTGGTTGAGCCCAAACTGGACCAGCATCAGGGATGGCTCCATCTACTTCGAACAAATGATTTCCTTCGTCAGCCGCTTGAATGGCGAACCAAAACTGACCTTTTCCGCGGTATCCTAAATCCCAGTCGAAAGAATCATCTGAGTTCATGGAAGAAACAGCATATTTTAAATTGGCAGCACCGCCGAAGAACTCGATGCCATCGTCAGAGCAGGCAAAAACCTCGATGTATTCTAAGGTAGTTCCTGAGCCTACTGCTCCAAGTGTCAGGCCGTTCAATTCGTTTCCGGGTCCGATTTCAAAACCGGCGTGGCGGATGGAAACGTACTTCATCGTTCCAGAATTATCGGTGTTGTCTGTGCCGCCCATTAAAGCACGAGGCTCGTTTCCGGCAACTCCTTCAACCTGGAAGGTATCAACCCCGGCGTTTTTGGTTATGCCGTACCCAAGAATAACTACACCGCCCCACAAACCGCGGTCGGTCTCATCCAGGTCGGCAGGATCGTTGACATCATCTGCCTCAGCGGTGAAAATGATCGGCTGGCTTGGTGTACCCACTGCATTGATTTTACCTCCGCGAGAAATAAATAAGGCTGAAGCTGGAGCTCCTTGATTTTGAGCTTTTCCTTTAATTATGGTGCCCGCCTGAATATTCAGGGTAGCACCTGCTTCTACATAAACAGGGCCATCCAAAACATAAGTGTTGGTGTTTACCCAGTTTACAGTTTGGCCGGCATTGATGTCGGCGTCAGTAACGGTAACCGTTTGGGCTACGGCCACTGAAGTTCCCAAAAGAAGGGTTGCGGCGTGTAAGAAATGTTTCATTTTTTGCTTGTTTTGCCGCAAAGATAGATGGGGACTGTGGGCAGTCGATTAAGCAAATATTACGTAATGGTTATATATCTGTAACTGCGATGACGGCGGGCCAAAATAGGGGGATGCATTAGACGGGTAAGATTTTATCGATAATTATCGAGGGTTGTGATTTCTTGGTTTTTTGAAATACGGGGGCGGTTTATCTGGTTTTTCTTATTGTGTATGCTGGGATCGTTTTTTGCCGCAAAGGAGAACACCATGTCGGCACATAGGACACAGAGGGGATGTCGTATTGCGATTTTGCAAATGCTTAGCTTAGAATTGGGTACTGGTTCTTATTGAAAACATGAAGAATGAATGCGTTTAAAGCCATGGACACTTCCAAATGCGTCTTTTGAAGTAGTTTTGATGGAGCTTTAACGCTTTTTTCACAATAAGACTGCCTTCAATTTCGTATCATTGAGGTATGAAATATGTTTTCTATTTGTTGCTAAGCATTCCATTTTTGAGCTATGCTCAAGATGCAACCGTATCTAAGCCACTAACGTGGTATTCCATTGAAGAGGCCTTGATTTTAAATGAAAAGGAACCCCGGCCAGTGATGATAGATTTATACACAGATTGGTGCGGATGGTGTAAGGTGATGGATCAACGTACTTTTTCAAATCCTGAGATTGCGCGGGTGCTTTCTACCTATTTTTATCCTGTAAAGTTTGATGCCGAGCAAAAACCTGAGGTTAATTTTAAGGGTCGAATTTTCAAGTTTGTGGCTAGCGGGCAACGGGGGTATCATGAACTCGCCGCCGCCCTTACTCAGGGAAAATTGAGCTATCCAACCTTGGTTTTTCTTGATAAATCGATGACTCCGTTGCAGCCCTTGCCAGGATACAAAACCCCGAATGATTTAGAGCCTATTTTGAATTTTTTTGGAACCGGGATTTATTTGACTAAAACCTACGATGAGTTTTTGAAGGAATTTAAAAGCAAATTGTAATTTCAAAACGTTTCTTCAGCGTGTAGGCCAGGGGTTTAGGTTTTCTTTGGCTAATGTCTTTTGCCGTTTTATTTTGTCCTTAGAGGTATCGAAGTCCTGAGGTCGTATGCAATACTGGCTTGGTCGCTCGGCCCCGTGCCATTTACTGATGTATGCAATTAAGCCTTCCCATTCTTGGGGTTCTTCTTGAAAAACCAATACTAGGCTTTGTCCTAGAGTATCGTGGGGTGTTCCTGAAAAATAGAAATTGGGCAACCGTCTATCGTATTCATGGATTAATTTTCGTTCCAGCACTTCGGGCCATACTTTTTTACCTCCCACCTTGAGCAGAAAGTCCATTCTCCCGGTCCAAAGAAATTCGCCATTGTTGGAGATTTCTCCGGCATCGGAGGTTTGAATGGGTTCTTTTTGCAGTTTTGGGTGGAAGATTTCAAGGCCTTGTGCATTCATGTTCCATTGGATGCTTGGGCCAATGGGTTTAAATCGAATTTCTTTTTTTGGGTATACTTGTCGTGCTCCAACATGAGTTAAGGTTTCAGTCATACCGTAGGTATGCCAAATTTGGGGTAAAATTGGCGACCAGCTTTCGATGTCCATTTCAAGCTGTCTATTCAATTGTCCACCCCCCAGCAAAATATGTTGAAATTTCGAAAGTGCGTCGGCTGCAGTTTGACATTTTAAGGCTTCGGCAAGCATGGAAGGGGTCAGAGAAACTGCATTGGATAGAAGCGGGCCTTCGATGGGTTGAGCTTTTGGAATCAGTACTTGCAGCGGTGTATTTGAAATTAGAGCTCTATATAGGACCATGCGCCCGGCAACAAAAGAAATAGGAAGGCATAGCAACCAGCTCAGGGGCGGACCTGCCTGTAGCCATGAAGCGGTTAATTGGGCGGATGTTCGTACCTGATTCCTATTGAAATGGTATTCTTTGGGAGCGCCAGAGGAGCCGGATGTAGTAAAAGGCAATAATGGATCTGAAGAAAACCAATTGTCCCAAATGCGGCGAAACAGTTCATATTCTGGATGCTCGTTGGGGAGGTTTTGAATTCCTGCTGGGCTTGGATTTAGAATTATCGGGGCCATTTCCAGGGCAGGTCAGGATTAAACCGCAGGGCAGGTCCATCAAGGTGTAGAGGTCCTTCTATATTATTGGTATAGAGTTGCCCGGTTCCTAAACCTTGAGGCATTGGGTTTTGCAAGGAATATACCCATTGGGAAATTGAGTTTAAAGCTACATTCGATTCCAATGCAGAAGTGGCCCACCAATGAATCCCAACTTCTTCAGCTGCATCAATCCAATCTTGAGCTTGTCTAAATCCGCCCAATAAAGAGGGTTTTAGAATCAAGTATTGGGGCAAAATGGTTTCTACCAATTCCCGTTTTTCATCTAGGCTTCTCAGACCAATTAATTCTTCGTCAAGGGCTATGGGCACAGGACTCCACCGGCAAATTTCTGCCAATTCTTCCCACTGTCCAGGTGCAATTGGCTGTTCAATGGAGTGAATGGCCAAATCTCCCAGTTCTGAGAGAACGGCATCAATTTCGTGGAGTTTGAATGCCCCATTTGCATCTACTCGAATTTCAAGTACCTCGGGTCCAAAATATCTTCTCAAGTTATGAAGCAGTTCCATTTCAGAGTTGCGGTCGGAAGTGCCGATTTTCATTTTCAGGCAGGGGTAGCCTTCATCTATTTTTGTTTGAATGGCCGCGGCCATTTCATTGGGTTGAGCCATCCAGATTAACCCATTGATGGGAATCAGGTCGCGGCCATCGGTGAACTTACTTGGGAAGGGTTTTTGCTGTCCCTGCTTTTCCAAATCAAGCAGCGCCTGTTCCAAAGCAAACATGGCGGATGGGACTGCCTCTAAAGGGGAGTCCAACATGGAAATGCTTTTGTCGGGTTGGGCGGCGATGTGGTTTAGCGCTTCTTCCACCATCCCCATACTTTCAATGCTCAAGCCGGGTAATGGAGCAGCTTCACCCCAACCGACTTGGTCTGGATACTGGGGATGCCAAATTTTAAGATATGCTACCTGATGTTGATGCATCACCCCTCTTGAGGTTTTTGCAGGCGTATTAAACTGAAGTGAATAGGGGAACCACTCCGCTTTTAATCCGGAGGGGAATTCCAAATTTCGAATTCGGTCAAAAACATCTAAAGAATCAGCCATGGATTTAGGAATAAAGTAAGAGGCCTGTGAAGCCCATGGCCATACTTAGGCAAGCCAAGACCATGATTTTTAGCCAGCCATCGAATGATGTATAGTTTTTTGCCATAGAGGCACCAAGGGCCTGAAAAATCGAAAGTAGTGTTCCTGGGGCAAGCCAAATCAGCGCATTTAAAGGGTCTACGTTTTCAATTCCGATGGCAGTCCACCACCCAATCAAACCCAGGCAGATAAGAATGAGGTGATAGGTTTTGCCTCCTGCCATGCCAAACCGAACGGCAAGGGTTATTTTTCCTGATGCAGCATCGCCGACCTGATCGCGCATGTTGTTCATATGTAGGACTGCCATACTAAATCCAGCCATTCCAATGGCGGGTCCGAGGGCCGAGGGTTGAAAGGCCAAGGTATGCAGCCAGGAGGTTCCAATTACGGCAACGAATCCAAAAAAGAAGCCAACAAAAGCATCGCCCATGCCTGCATACCCATAGGGGTTCTTTCCCATCGTGTAATTGATGGCTGACCACAAAGCGGCAGCGCCCAAACCAATAAAGCCAATGGCCTCCCACCATAGTTCAGTAGGGAAAGCCACCCCTATGGTTAAAAGGGCAAGTCCTCCTGCCAGAATCCCAGTTGTCCAAATGGCGAAAAGCATCGTCCTTGGTTGAATGCGGCCTGATTGCAAGGCGCGTTCTGGTCCTACCCTCTGATTGTTGTCGGTCCCTCTGCTAAAATCGCCATAATCATTGGCAAGATTGCTTAAGATTTGAAGCATTGCCGCCGTCGCCATGCATAGGCTTGTTAATACGGCGTTTGAATGTCCTGCGTGGATTGAAATTGCAGCACCAGAGGCGATACCTGAAATGGCAAGCGGAAGCGTTCGCAGCCTTAAAGCAGAAATCCAAGCGTTCAATGGCATGGTTATGGGAATCTGGGGAATTTAGAAAAGTCCGGGTCTCGTTTTTCAAGAAAGGCATTTTTACCTTCCTGAGCTTCTTCCAATAAGTAGTACATTAAAGTTGCATCTCCTGCCATTTCCATAATTCCAGTTTGTCCATCTAATTCGGCATTCAGCCCTCGTTTTATCATTCGAACTGCAAGTGGAGAGCGCTTCATAATGGTTTGGCACCATTCTACTACAGTATCTTCAAGCTGATTGAAGGGAACTACCTTATTCACCATTCCCATTTGTTCAGCTTCGATGGCGGTGTATTGGTTGCACAAGAACCATATTTCACGTGCTTTTTTTTGGCCTACATGTCGTGCCAAGTATGAGCTGCCAAATCCGGCATCAAAACTACCCACCTTTGGCCCTGTTTGTCCAAATCGGGCATTATCTGAGGCAATGGTTAAGTCGCAAACCACGTGTAAAACATGGCCTCCCCCGATGGCATAACCGTTTACCATAGCGATTACGGGTTTGGGTAGAGACCGGATGCGTTTATGTAAATCTAACACATTCAATCGGGGAACACCATCGGTACCAATATAGCCACCTGTTCCCTTAACATTTTGGTCTCCCCCTGAACAAAAGGCTTTTTCGCCGGCACCGGTTAATACCACCACCCGAATGTCGCCTCGTTCTCTACAGATATCAAATGCATCCAGCATTTCCATATTGGTTTCCGGGCGAAAGGCGTTATACACTTC
>JAQCBQ010000069.1 GCA_027621385.1 Bacteroidota bacterium
CGGCCCAGCGGTTGTACTGCCGGTTGTTTTCTGATATTTCACTGAGGTATCGGGTGCGGTGCGGAGGAATAATGTAGATTTTCTCCGACATCTCCCGGCTGATTTCCAGGGAGCTGTTCAGTTTGGCTCCGGTTTTGGCGGATAGGCCGTCCATTACCCTGCGGTACAGGGCGTTCATGCCGGGGTCGTTGAATTGCGAGGCAATTGTTCCCAGCACGGGCAAAGACTCATCGTCGGCCTCCCAGAGCTGGTGGTTTCGTTTGTATTGCTTGCGTACGTCGCGCAGGGCATCCAGAGCGCCGCGCTTATCGAACTTATTCAAGGCAATGGCATCGGCAAAGTCCAGCATATCGATTTTCTCCAGCTGCGTAGCGGCCCCGTATTCCGGAGTCATCACATACAGCGCATAATCGGCATGTTCGGTAATTTCCGTATCGCTTTGTCCAATTCCGCTGGTTTCCAAGATAATCAGGTCGAAGCCGGCCGACTTTAAAATGGAGATGGATTCTTTCACATAGCGGCTCAGGGCCAGGTTGCTTTGGCGGGTGGCCATAGAGCGCATAAACACGCGGGGGTGGTTGATGGCGTTCATGCGGATGCGATCGCCCAGCAGGGCTCCGCCGGTTTTGCGTTTGCTGGGATCTACCGACACGATGGCCATGGTTTTATCGGGGAAATCGAGCAGGAATCGGCGCACCAGCTCATCCACCAGCGAGCTTTTTCCGGCTCCGCCGGTGCCCGTAATTCCCAGTACAGGAACCTGAGCCGCTTCGCCCGCGTTAAAGATGGGTTGCAGTTGGGGGGCGTGCAGATCGCCGAAATTTTCGGCGGCCGAAATCAGTCGGGCCAGACAGCGGAACGAGGGTTTTCCAGTGGCATATTCCTTGAGTTCCTGTTCGATGGATTCGCCGATGGCATAATCGCAGCGGCGCAGCAAATCGTTGATCATGCCTTGCAGTCCAAGGGCTCGGCCATCGTCGGGGCTGTAAATGCGTTCAATGCCGTGGGCGTGGAGTTGTTCAATTTCTTCGGGCAGAATAACGCCGCCGCCGCCGCCAAAAATTTTAATGTGTTCGGCCCCATTTTCCTTCAGCAGGTCGTACATGTAGGTAAAATATTCCATGTGTCCGCCTTGGTAGGACGTCATGGCAATGGCATTGGCATCTTCTTGCAGGGCGGTTTGCACGACTTCCTGCACCGAGCGGTCGTGGCCCAGGTGAATCACCTCGGCTCCGCTGGCTTGAATAATGCGTCGCATAATATTAATGGCTGCGTCGTGGCCGTCAAAGAGGGCGGCGGCCGTCACAATTCGAATTTTATGTTTGGGGCTGTAAGGCGTGGTTTCCATAGGCATCAGCTAAAAAAACAGCAGCGTAAAATACGGCAGTTTCGGGGCAAAAATAGGCATTAAAAAGCAGAGTTATGGGGGAAATGGGGCAGCAAAATCAGGGGGAATGGCTGGGGATTTTTTTGGGGGGGGCGGTAAACGGGCTGTCGTGGGTAGTCCGCAGCCCAAGGCGGGGCCTGCAGCCACCGGCGGGTGGCCGCTTTGGCCTTGGCCGCTAAAGCAATGCCTGCCCTTGACAAACGGAGGGCATTCGGGCTGAATTTAGGCTATTTTTTCGTTTCTCAATCATATAGCATACCCTTTCGGGTACAAATTCGAGATTCATATCTGATTTTGTACCCTTTAGGGTGCATTTATTAAATGCAGATGCAAGGTGACTGCTGCAAACTCTTCGTAAACCCAACCCTCTACTTAATGCCTTTGGGGCAATATGTGCAATTGGTGTTTCATGCCTTTCAATGCATAAAAGGCAGCTGCTGCTTTTTTTCTACTGAATAAAAACAACGCGGCATCAAAGAACCAAAAGAATACGCCGAGTGCTTCAACCCCCTACCTACCACACATGGTCTTAAACGCACAATAAGCGCAGTCTTCGGTGGTTGTGGTTTGCTCAAAAGGCTTCTGCAAATCCAACAGGTCGCTCAATACCGCATTCAACCTGTCCTCAAACTCCTGAGCGAAGGGACGAAAATCGGTGACCGGTTTATCGCCCTGAACCAAGGCCCCATCGCTGCTGCGGCTGCGAATAAACCACAATCCCGGCATGACCTTGCGATCGCCCGGCAAGGCCCCACGCATGGCCAACCACCCATACAAAAACACTTGAAACAATTCCTTTTTATGCGGATTATCGCCCGGAAATGCCTCAGCAACACTGCTGAAATTTATTTTTTTGTAGTCAAATTTTCCGGTTTTGTAGTCCAACAATCGAAATATTTCTCCCTCCGGATGCATCAACACATCCATACGATCTACAAAGCCTTTGAACTTCACGGTTTCACCCTGCGGCAAGGTGTAACTCAGGTTGATGCGCTGCTCGGCCCCCTCAAAGTAAAACCGGTCGGGATTCTCGATGTCCTGCCTCAATACCTGCTGAACATGAAACAATACCACGGAATTCAGCAGCACCAATTCGCCCCGGGTTTGATCGACCGGCCGGGCCGATTCAAAATACTCCTGCAAGGCTTTTGCCGTCAAAGCTTTTAAATTGGCTTCGGTTCCCTGGGCCTTAATCCACTCCTTTTCTATGGGCTGCCCCGCCGGATGGGCTTTGTAAAAATGTTCAAGCACCGCATGAATCAAGGTGCCCAACATGGCGGCATCCATTTGCTCGGCCGGTTGCTGCCGCTGCTCTATGCCCTGCAGTTTACTCAGGTAAAACCGCAATCCACAGGTCATAAAATCGTTGAGCGTGGAGGCCGACAATTCATTCTTGCTGATGTATTCCTGCAACCGGACAGCCACCTGCCCATCCTTGGCAATGGAAATGGGCATGGAACTCTCCGGCCGAATGTTCAATGGCTCGCTGAGCGTAGGCAGATGCCGCAACCGATTGTGCATCCATTCCCACTGAAGGATAAACCGACTGGGCTCGCCCGTATCTCCGCTTTTAATCTGGTTGTTGTAAATTAAATCAACCCGCTCTGCCCGTTCCATCAATTGAAACAACAACAGCCCTTCTGTTTTTTCCCGGTCTTCAGGCAAATCCATACCAAAGGCCTTTTTCAGGTGAAAGGGTATGAGTCCATGAGCGGAACCCTTAGAGGGCAGACTGCCTTCGTTGGTTTGCAATACAATAACACGTTTAAAGTCAAGGTTGGCGGTTTCCTGTAAACCCAGGATTTGCAAACCGGTTAGGGGTTCGCCACTAAACGGGGTTTTGATGGATTTGATGAGGCGGTCTATAATTTTCCATTGGGCTTCGGATGTTAGGCTATCCAAAAACGGATTTAACCCTTCCCGAACCCGGCGCAACTGAGCGGAAAGGTAAAACGCCATTTGGGTGGTGAGCCCTCTGGGATCCTGATTTTCTTCTGCCAACCTGTCGCACCAATACTGGGCCAAACGCAGTACATGAAACCGATCTTCCATCAATGGATCCAACCAGGCCAATACGGCCGGCGCATCGAGCATTTCAGAGCGTGCTGTTTCGGGCTTTCGGCTTTTAATGATGGCTTCAGACAACTGAGTAGCCTGAATCGTAAACCCTTCGTTGGTGGATGGCAATTCCAAAAATTTCAACAACCTGGAGGATTTAAGCCAGACCTCGGGACTGGAAAAATCCTTGCGCTTGGTACTGTGTAGCTGCCTGAGGGCGTAAAACCAGTGCGAAATAGAACTTTCTGAAATGGGGTGCCCTATGGAAATGTTGAGGGATTGCACCGATGCTGGCAAATACTGTATAGCAGGCATCAACATTTGGGCATTGGGCAACACCACGGCGGTGTCTTCAAAGTCGATGGAATCGTCCAGCAGAAGGCCCGCTAAGCAAGAGGCCTGCCCTTCTTGTCCTCCCGCCTGATAGGTGGTAATCTGGGCATCCACTTTGGGTTCTGGAACTTCTACGGCTTTGCCCAAGCGCGATTTCCAGCTGGCCCTTCGCTGGTAATACGCATCTTCAAACATGCATTCGGCGCTTTTTGAGGGATTCCAAAACACCCGCACTTCATGGGTTTGGCCTAATTTCTGAATGGCCTTTTCCTGGGCTTTAGAAATCCAAAGGGGATCCAAAAGGTATAGGTGTGTGTACTCCGAGTTGTCGGGAGGCTCTACCTGTTCTACCCAATGCCGAACGGCTCGGCCCGGATAGCTTAATTTATGTTCGTCCAAGTGCGCCTGAAAGGCCTGATACAAAGCATTCCCGTTCCTCCAAATCCGTAAAAACTCCTCTTGAATTTTTGAGGTTTCGGGGATGAACCCTTTCCAAAATCGAATGGCCAAGGCACGGGCTTCGGGTTCCATGCTGGGAAAGGCCGCATCAATTTCGCGCTCCTCCAACAGCACCCGAAATAATTCTTCGGGTTGAGCCAAGGCCTGATCTATGCGTTCAAACTCCTCCAAAATCACCTGACCCCAAAAGTAAAAGCGTTCAAAGGGCTCTTCATACACCGTTTGATTGAAAATGGGGTGCAGGCGCATCAGCAAATCGGTACCGGGAGCCAAGGTTTGGCCGGAAGCTTCCGCAAAGAACGATTCCATGGTTTGCATGTTGGGTCCCCAAATGGGCTTTCCCGCCTGTTCCGCGAGGTGTTTCCGAAGAAACAACCCCGAGCGCCGGGTGGGCAGCAGAACCATTGCGGAGCTTAAATCCTGCCCATGTTCCTTCAGCAGCTGGCGTGCAACTTCATTTAAATATTGATTCATAGTGCAGGTACAGTTACAGTGGTCATTTCATCTAAATACACCAAATAGCCGGTGGCGCCAGACATACCCATTTGCTGCAGCAAGCGCATATAGCCTTGAATTTGTTGCTGATGCTCTTCTTTTTTGCTGCCTGTTTTGTAGTCAATGATGCGGACTTCGTTTCCGCGGATGGCCACCCGGTCGGGCCGGCGCAGCCGGCCGTCGGGCAAGAGAATGGCCTGTTCGTTTAAAATCTTCCAGCTGCCATCAAAGGTTTCTTGAACCACCGGCATGCCGAGCAAGGTTTCAATGAGTGCCTGGTATTCCGCGCGTTCCCGTTCTTCCATTAAGCCTTCCAGCAGCAAGCCGTTAAGCAGTTTTTCGGTGGTGGCGGGGTTGCCATCCAATCCGGCCGCCAATCGATGCACAATCAAGCCCCGGCGCAACGCATGTTGGCGCTGTTCCCAATCTTCGCTGGGCTGACCCAATATGGTAATGCTGGGCCTTAGGCGTTGGTCCGCGGGCTGGGGAATGCCGGCCAGGAAGCAGTTTTGAGGCTTTTCCGCTTGGATTTCGGGCGGGGGACAACTGCCGAAGGTATAGGTATATCCCTCATTGCTCCCAGAAACCTCGGGTTGAAGGGCATGGAGGGCAAACAACAGGATGGACGAAATCCGGCTGTAATTTTTATCCTTTTCCCGTAGGTTGTCTTTGGTTAGGGGCGACCACACTTCCAGCATGCGGCGAGGCCGGGTAAACGTCACGTAGAGTAGATTTAAGGTATCCAGCCACTGGTTTAGGGTTTCCTCTTCCCACTTGTCGCGGAAGAAGGAGTATTTTAAGCCTCCACTGAAGGGAACAGGAATCAAGGGCGGAAATCCCGGTTGCCTTGGATTGGGTTCCGCCCACAGCAAATCGTTGTATTTCTGAACATCTCCCCCCAGATAGGGTACCAAAACCACATCGAATTCCAAGCCTTTGCTTTTATGAATGGTCGTGGCAATCATGTTGTTGGGGTCATCGCTGAGTCCCAAACTTTGGGAATCTCCCTCTTGGCTCCACCAATCCAGAAAATACCCAAAATTGCCTCCTTCGGTGTGGGACCATTCGGCGGCAAGGTTTAAGAAGGCCTTGATAAAAGGATGCCAAGCTTCGTGCTGAAACAGATTCAGTTCAACGGCGGCATCGCGCAGCACATCGGCCAGGGAGGCGTGGCGCCAGGTTTCCAGCCGGGGTTTCAAGCGCAGCAGAAAGGGATCTGCATCCCAATTGGGCGCAAGAGGTTGAGCATGTTCTTCCTGCAGAATCCAGCGGCGGTAATTCAGTGAGGCTTGGGCGAGATTAACGGCATCAGGTTTTCGGTCTAGGGCATGCAGGACGCCCAACAGAATAACCACTGCAGGGTGGATTTGCAATCGGGCGGCGCTTTCGGTCGAAATATCGGGCCAGTGTTTTTCAGGCTCGGCCATTTTACGTTCCTGATAGGCTTCAACAAAGGTGTTTATCGAATCGTTGTCGCGGAACAGGAAAGCGATATGCCCCGGCAGGTATCCATGATTGTCGAGCAAATCGCGAACGCGGTCGATGGTTTGATTGAAGCAGTACCAGCGGGATTGTTCCGCATTTAGGTCGCTTAAAAACGGCAGGTTAAATTGAACCAGGCCAGAATGCTCTTTTTGCTTTTCTTTTCCGGGATTTTGGCCGGCATTCTGATAAATTTGAGGGAGTTTGACAATCCAGCTTGGGTCAATGTTTTGCCGGGCAACCACATCGGCCATAATACCAGGACAGGCCTCGAAAAATGCCCGGTTGAAATCCAGAATACCTACCAGGCTTCGGTAATTTTCGTTCATGGGTTCGGGTTGAACCCGATTCCCAAATTCCAGGGCAACCGTTTCATGCAGCAGCTTCCAATCTCCATTTCGAAATCGGTAAATGGCTTGTTTTACATCGCCAACCAGCAGAGACTCCTTGCCTTGAGCCAATCCGTTCTCCACCAAAGGTTTTAGGTTCGACCATTGCAAACCGCTGGTATCTTGAAACTCATCGATTAAAAAATGGTCGAAGTAATTCCCCCATTTTTCAAAAATAAAGGACTGGTTGTTTCCGGCCATCACATTGTTTAGAATCGGGGCGGCATCGGAGATGGAGAGTTTGTTTTCTTCGTCCCGCCATTGGCCCAGCAGGCGAATCATTTCGGTAATCAGCCCCAATTCATACACCCTTGATTTGAGCAGATAACAGGAATAGGCCATGGGCAGGGTGGATTGCAGGGCATCAAACAATTCGTGGTAGGCCTGGCATAAGGTTGCAGCGCGGGGCAGTCCGGCCTCTCTATTTTGATTGGTAAACCAAGCCTCGGGGTCTGAGTAAAATTGAAGCACCCTAGCTTTCTCCAGCTCAGCACCTATAGAAGTCACATCGGGTTCCAAGGCCTTAAACAACAGCATAATTCCACCTGTATTCCCAAACGCAAAATCGCCAATTTCAAAGCCTGCCCGATCCATTTCTTGAACGGCATATTCGGCTTGGGACTTAATTTTTTCTGTCCATTGGTCCAATTCTTTGTTGGCAAACCGGAGCATCTCCTCCATGGAAGATTCGTTTTCCAAGAAATTCAAAATCAGGTCTTGTTTCAATTGGAATTTTTCTTCCAGCACTTGACCGGAAAAGGCCATGAGGTCGCGGCGGAAATCCCAGCTTTTTTCCGATTCAAGGCGGTCGGCCGCAAAGCGATTCAACCACTGAGCAATGGGGGTTTCGGCGCTCAAATCGTCCATAAGTCGCTGAACCAGCGCCGAAAGGATTTTATCCCGGTCCATTTCAATGGCGTAGCCGGC
Source organism: Bacteroidota bacterium (assembly GCA_027621385.1). GTDB lineage: Bacteria > Bacteroidota > Bacteroidia > CAIKAF01 > CAIKAF01 > CAIKAF01. Next base: position 7,531 of record JAQCBQ010000069.1, read on the forward strand.
CGACAAATCAATCTCTCGGGCCAAGGAACGCAGCATGCGTTGCATAAAGCTATCTAAGGTAAGCACGTGGAACCGGCCATAATCTTGAAGCAGCTCCTGAAGCAGCTTTAAAGAACGGTCTTGCAGTTCATGGGGTTGTTCCTGAGGCAGCTTAAGATCGGTGCAGAGCTGCTTAAAGTATGGACTTTCTAGTGGTTCAAGGGCCAACTGCCGCAGGCTGCTTAAAATCCGCTCCTTCATTTCGCGGGTGGACTTATTGGTAAACGTAACGGCAAGAATGCGCTGCCACTGACCGTTGGATTGCAGGGCCAACCGAATAAAAGTGTAGGCCAGGCGGTAGGTTTTTCCGGCGCCAGCGCTGGCTTTGAGTAAATGAATAACTGACATGGCAACAAGATACAAAAAGGGACTGCAAGCCTTTGCACACCCTATACATCAAGGGGCATTTTGAAGGTCAAAACAAATCCATTACCTTGTGCAAAAACCTACTGCTATGGGAATTACGCGTAGAACTTTTATGGGCAGAGCCGGCATATTGGCTGCCGGCGCCACGGTTGGAATACCGAGTATGGTCTTATCGGCCAACTGGAAAGAAGAAGCCCTAAAATGGCAACCGCAGCTGCAGAGCAAAACGCCAGAAGAAAATGCCAAAGATGAATCCTTTTGGGCCTGGGTACGGCAATGCTACACCTTAAACTACAACCTAATAAATTTAAACAACGGGGGAGTAAGTCCTCAGCCCAAACAGGTGCAAGATGCCGTTGACCATCACTACCACCAAAGCAACCAAGGGCCATCGTATTACATGTGGCGGATATTGGATCAGGGCCGAGAGCCGTTGCGCAGGGAATTGGCCGAATATGCCGGTTGCAGTCCGGAGGAACTCGCCATCAACCGAAACGCCTCAGAAGCACTGGAAACCATCATTTTTGGCTTGAATCTGAAAAAGGGCGATGAGGTATTGGTTAATCGATACGATTACCCCAACATGCTAAACGCTTGGAAACAGCGTGAAAAACGAGAGGGCATTGTGTTGGTATATGTCAACCTCGACCCGGTGCGCATGAGCGATGCACAGATCAAAGAGGCCTATGTGTCTAACATGAGCAAAAAAACAAAAGTGCTGCACATCACCCACCTAATCAACTGGAACGGCCGGATTTTGCCGGTGAAGGCCGTTGCCGATGAAGCCAAAGCCAGAGGCATAGATGTGCTGTGCGACGGGGCGCATTCGTTCGCCCATGTGCCCTACTCCATTCCCGATTTGAATTGCGATTACTATGGAACGAGTTTGCACAAGTGGTTGAGTGCCCCTTTTGGAACGGGCATGATGTACATCCGCAAGGAGAAAATCGCTTCTGTGTGGCCGCTGTTGGCGCCAGAAAAACCGGAGAGCGATGACATCCGCAAGTTTGAAAGCCTGGGGACTCGGAATTTTGCCTTGGAACAGGGCATCCGCGAGGCCCTGGAATTTCAACGCTGGATTGGGAATGAAAACAAGCATGCCCGTTTGCAGTATTTGAAGAAGTACTGGACCAGCAAAGTAGCATCCAAAGCCGATGTAGAAATAAACACTCCCCTGAATCCGGAATCCAGTTGTTCATTGGTGCATTTGGGCTATAAGGGCAAAACCGGAGCCGAAATCGAGCAGCATCTGTTTGGAAAATACAAGGTGCATTGTGTTGCCATTGATTATGAAGGCTTGAAGGGAGTGCGAATTACCCCACATGTGTACACCTCACTGCGCGATTTAGATGTATTGGTAGAGGGAATTTTGAGCCTCACTTAACCCTAATTTAAATGCAATTCCACCCCTTGTATATGGGCCGAGTTGTATCTTTATCCTAAAAATGAAATTTATTTTAGGATGTATTTTTTTGGGGATAGGCTGTTTGCATGCTCAAGGAACGCTGCAATTTAATCGGATTTTATTGGTCAGCAGCCTCGACACGGTCCCGTCGAATAAAGTTTGGAAAGTGAGTTCGGTTTTGAGCAGTTCTCAATTGCACACCAATGCACCATCCACGGCCATTTCCACAGCGATTTCCATCAACGGATCAACGGTATTTGTATCGGGACGTTCCTATACAGAACAATCTGCTGATGGCAACCAATCCTTTGGCACCTATACCCAGATGCCGATTTGGTTGCCGGCTCAAACCACCTTAGCCGCCGGAGCCAATGCCTTAAGCATATCTGTCATTGAGTTCAATGTATTGCCATAGGCGGCAAAGGGCATGAGGGGCCCGCGCTCCGGATGGAGTGGAAAGCCCGCAGGTGGGGCGGGCAACAGCGGATGCGGCGAGGAGGCGACCTTGGGAGCCACCGCAGCGCATTTCCGCTGTGCCCGCGGCACCGAGGACTTGGAAGGACAGCCGGCAAAGCGCCCCAACCCCTTAAATCCCCAAAAAATCCCATAGAATTGGGAAGATTTTTTTAGAAAGCATTCCGAGGCTTTGTTCTATTCGAAATTTTAATTACTTTTGCATCCCAAGTTTAATACAAGGCCCATTCGTCTAGGGGTTAGGACGCAAGATTTTCATTCTTGAAACAGGGGTTCGATTCCCCTATGGGCTACTAAAAATGAATTGAATGGCGAACATTAAGTCAGCAAAAAAACGCATCAGAAACTCTGAAACAAAGCGTCTTAGAAATCGATATCAACACAAATCGACGCGTACGGTGTTGAAAAAATTCCATTTGGCGACCTTGAAAGAGGATGCGATGAATTTGATGTCCAAAGCTGCCGAAATGGTAGATAAATTGGCAAAAAACAACATCATTCATAAAAATAAAGCGGCCAACATCAAGTCAAAAATGATGAAGCGTGTGGCTGCAATGTAAGTTTTGAAGTGGATTTAGTTTTAAAAAGGGCTGATTTTCAGCCCTTTTTTTATTTTTAGTCCCCAAAAACAATTCGATGAAACGATGGATAATTTTGGGATTCTTTGGCTTGATGGCCGCCATGTCCCAGGCCTTTTGGCTCAATTATGCGGCTTTAGGTTCCCTATTGACTGAAAAATTCGGAACAGGGGAAGCTGAAAATGTGCTGTTAATGATGGTGTTTCCGGTGCTGTATGTGCTGTTATCTCAGCCCTCCGGAAAATGGATTGATCGATATGGATATGCGCCGGTTGTGGGCATTGGAGGCCTTGTTATGGCCATGTTTTCGCTGGGAAGATTGCATGAAGGCGGTTTTTATTGGTTGTTGAGTATGCAAGCGGGAATTGCCATAGGTCAGCCCCTGGTGGTAAATGGAATTTCTAAACTGGTTGCCCGGCAATTTCCGGCCGAGTTGGTGGGTACGGCCACCGGATTGGGCAGCGCCTCTATGTTTATTGGAATGGGATTGGGAATTGGACTAACCCCTGAGCTGGTGGATGGGCCATCGTTTTTTTTAGCCGATGCCCTGTTCGCGGGATTAGCCCTGATTGGAATTATTGGATTTATATGGGCTGAAGGAGGGATTAAGGCGGCTTTTAGGGCTGAGCGGGCCGAATCAGCAGAACCTAGTGCTGGAAGTCGATTGAGCATTCACACCCCGGGAGTTGTGGTGTTAAGTGTTATTTCAGGATTGGCTCTAGGGGTTTTCAATGGATTAATGGCGGCCTTGGAATGGATATTACGGGGCTATGGTGTTGGGGCCGAGGACGTTGGTTTGGCGGCGGCATTTTTGATTTTAGGTGGCATTGTAGGCGCCATTGTTCTTCCTCCGATTTCAGATAAAATGGGGGTAAAGCGGCCTTTTATTCGTGCGGCGGCCTGGTTGGGATTGATTGGCATTGCGGTATTGCTAGGTTTCCCGATGCCGACCTTGGTATTGTTTGGCGTTTCCTTTGCCACTGGCATGGTATTTTTAACGGGATATCCTTTGATTTTGGCTGCTTCTGAGGAGGAAGCCGGAACGGATTTAGCGGGTCAGGCTACTTCGTGGATTATGTTGGCGGGGAATGCCGGTGGAGTGCTTTTGACGGTGGTAACCACAGTCATTTGGGAAGGGAGTCACAATCCCGTTTGGATTATCGCCCTTTACGGAGTTTTGTTGGTGTTGGCCGGGCTGCTTGCCGGGGTTCGGAAGGGTGTTTTGTAGCCTGAACTGCGGGGGTGCCCCCAAAAAACCTCTGTGAACTTTGCGCCTCCCATTGCGGACGTTGTGGTAAAAACAGGCAGTCAAGCCTGAACCCGTTTTTTTACCGCAAAGGGCTCCATGTCGGCGCAAAGGGCGCAAAGGGGTGTAGCAATAGCAACCAACCTCTCCTTCAACCCCAAACCTCTGTGAACTCTGCGCCTCCCATTGCGGACGTTGTGGTAAAAACAGGCAGTCAAGCCTGAACCCGCATTTTTACCGCAAAGGGCT
>JAQCBQ010000070.1 GCA_027621385.1 Bacteroidota bacterium
CACAGGTGCCAGACTTGGCAAATAAGTTAATTAAGCCAGCAATGCGCAATTCATTGGTTCCTCAACGCAGGGACTTTTGGGATAAAGTATTGAACGACCTAGGCCCTCAAGCCTGTATTTATACTGGGAAACCAATGGAAAAAGGAACCTATGCTGTCGAACATTTTATTCCTTATCGCTTCGTTTCTCACGACCTGATGTGGAATTTAATTCCCGCCGATCCTTCTTTTAATTCTAGAAAAAGCGACAAGCTACCGCCATTGAACCGGTACTTCGACGGCTTTTATTTGCTTCAATCTTCTGCCGTTCAACATATGAGTAAGGTGGCTCCGCGAAATCGATTCCTTCAAGATTATTTAACATTATTTCCTCATGTAGATGCCATGTCGAGTGAACGATTCCGGGAACAACTTTCCCCTTTGCTCAGCATTGCCCACAACAATGGATTTGAATACCTAGAAACAGTATGAGCGATTGCCCTTTTTGCGATTTAAATCATCGGACAATTATCGCTGAGACCAATGAAGCGATTGCCTTTTACGATGGATTCCCGGTGAGTCCTGGACATATTTTGGTGACTCCCCGACGGCATTGTTCTGATTTTTTTCAGCTCAGCCCGTCAGAGCAAAATGCTTGCCTAGAGTTACTGAACGAATGTCAAAAGCAGCTGATTTCAGAACGAAATCCCGATGGGTTTAATATTGGAATCAATGTGGGGACTGCCGCCGGACAAACGATTTTCCATGCCCACCTTCATTTGATTCCTCGATATGCCGGAGATGTTGAAAATCCAAGAGGAGGAGTCCGGGGGGTAATTCCAGCAAAAAAAGACTATTGATTTCCACTCAATACGCTCTTGCTTAGCTTTCTGCCCTCAGTATCGGTAATCAAGGCATGATGACCAAACCGAATGGTTTCAAAACCGTCAAATCCAGCCAACCGAGCCAATTGCCGTTGAATTCCTGTTGATTCTAAAAGGTCGGCGCCACGCCAAACATCTGAAATTCCATGGTCAATATCATCCAAAATACTCACCCAATGGTATGCCGGAAGCCCTTCCCGTGTCCAAACCACCGGATGCATTGGATGCATCCCCAAATCAATAGATTCTGGTGTTCCGTCGGGTCTTGTCCAGGCCTCTAATTCTCCGGGAATTCGAACGCGAAGGGCGGTCTTCCCGACACTCAATTCCAAGTTTTTCTCTTCACAATGCCTAGGACACCCTATGCTCCAATCGGTGCCTTCAATGTCTTTCCGAGAGCAGGAACAGACATAAGAATTGCCGGCAATAAGACCCAAGACCCGTCGGTATCGTTCCAATTTGTGATGCTGGGAGTGGTTTTGAAAAAAATCATGGCAATTTCTTGGCCCCTCCTGCCACTCAATATCCCATTCTTTTAGGCGCTCAAAGATATCTTCTAGATAGGCATTCCGAAATCGGCTGCGGTCTATATCGTCAATTCTTAGCCGAATCGTGGCCCCTGCAATTTTTGCCCAGTTAGAAATCCATTCAGCATTGAATCGGTTTCCTTTATGTAAAAATCCGCTGGGAGTTGGAGCAATTCGGGTTTTTTTCAAACCATTTTTCCTTAGCGGGGAAGTTCTCCTACCATATTTCCAGGGACTACCCAGGCATCAAACTGTTCGTTGGTTAGGTATCCCAAAGCTAGAGCCGCTTCTCTTAGGGTTAAATTTTCCTTATGTGCCTTTTTGGCTATGGACGCTGATTTCTCATACCCAATGTGGGGGTTCAAAGCGGTGACCAACATTAAGCTGTTTTCTAAATTGGATTGAATGGCATCCCGATTGGGTTCTATGCCTTCAGCACAGTTCCGGCTGAAAGACCGGCAGGCATCGCCCAACAACCGAGCCGATTGAAGTACATTGGCCGCAATTAGCGGCTTAAATACGTTCAGTTCAAAGTGTCCGGTGGCTCCGCCAACGCTTACAGCTACATCGTTACCAATCACCTGGGCACAAACCATGGTTAAAGCTTCTGGCTGAGTAGGATTGACTTTGCCGGGCATGATGGAAGAACCCGGTTCGTTGTCTGGTATCAAAATTTCTCCAATGCCGCAGCGTGGTCCTGAGCTCAGCATACGTACATCGTTTCCGATTTTCATCAAAGCTACGGCCGCCCGTTTTAACGCTCCACTCAACTCCACCATGGCATCGTGTGCAGCTAAAGCTTCAAACTTATTAGGAGCAGTAACAAAGGGGTGTCCGGAAAAGTCGGCTATATACTTGGCTACACGTTCTGAATACCCTTTTGGCGCATTCAATCCTGTGCCTACTGCGGTACCTCCCAACGCAATTTCGCGGATCGCTTGAAGGGCATTGTGAATGGCTCGAACGCTGTTGTCAATTTGCTGCACATAACCACTAAATTCTTGACCTAGGGTTAATGGTGTGGCATCCATAAAATGGGTGCGGCCAATTTTAACCAGCTCCATAGTTTCCTTGGCTTTATTCGCCAGCACATTTCTCAATTCCATCATGCCGGGCAAGGTGCCAGTAACTACAGAATGGTAGGCTGCAATATGCATGGCGGTAGGAAAGGTGTCGTTGGAACTTTGACTCTTATTTACGTCGTCGTTCGGGTGTAAAATTTTATGCTCATCGGTTAGATTCCCACCTTGAAGAACGTGTGCCCGGTTAGCCACTACCTCATTTACATTCATATTGCTTTGGGTGCCCGATCCGGTTTGCCAAATCACCAACGGAAATTCATCGGTAAGACCGCCCCCTAATATTTCATCGCAAACCGAAGCAATGGCATCGCGTTTCATGGCATCCAAAACGCCTAAATCGCAATTTGCATAAGCGGCAGCTTTTTTCAAAATGGCAAACCCACGAATAATTTCAGCAGGCATAGAGGCTTCCGGACCAATTTTGAAATTGTTGCGCGAGCGTTCGGTTTGAGCTCCCCAATAGGCATGAGCAGGAACGTTTACTTCGCCCATGGTGTCTTTTTCTATCCGGTAATCCATCGTGATTGTTTTAATTTCAAAGGTAGGTAAATCACCCTTTTTTGACAGAACTAAAGATTGAATTATTCAATTCCCAATTTCAGGGATTTTCCTTATTTTATTCCTGAGCAGCCAAAAAACGTTCGGCCTCTAATGCAGCCATACAGCCCGTTCCCGCGGCGGTTACCGCTTGGCGGTAAACGGAATCCTGTACATCGCCCGCAGCAAAGACGCCTGGGATTTTCGTAGATGTAGCACCCGGAATCGTTTTTAGGTATCCATTTTCATCCATGTCCAATTGCCCTTTGAAAATATCGGTATTGGGGCGGTGTCCAATGGCAACAAAAAATCCGGTAGCCTCGATAGTAAACTCCTCGCCCGTTGCAGAATTCTTCAGTCGGGCTCCCGTTACAGTATCGTCTCCTAATACTTCCAAGGTTTCAGTGTTGAAATAGACCTTTATTTTGGGATTGTCAAGAACTCGCTTTTGCATGATTTGACTGGCTCGCATGCTGTCTTTACGCACCAACATATGCACGCTTGAGCACAATTTTGACAAATAGGTTGCTTCTTCGCATGCCGTATCTCCACCCCCTACAATTATCACATCTTGGTTTTTAAAGAAAAAACCATCACAAACGGCACAGGCGGAAACCCCGCGACCATTTAAGCGTTGTTCACTTTCCAATCCCAGCCATTTTGCAGAGGCTCCTGTAGTTATAATTAGGGTTTCTGCCCACACCTCTTGAGCTTGATCTATGGTAACTTTAAAGGGGCGGGAAGAAAGATCAACAGAGGTGCCCATCCCAAATCGCACATCAGTACCAAAACGCTGGGCCTGCTTTTTAAAGTCCTCCATCATTTGAGGCCCCATGATTCCCTCAGGATATCCAGGATAATTTTCAACATCGTTGGTAATCATAAGTTGTCCTCCAGGTTCGGGACCGGTATACATCACCGGGGTCAATCCAGCACGGGCAGCATAGATGGCAGCGGTATACCCTGCAGGACCTGAGCCTAATATCAGGCAAGGCAAAGCATGTTGTTCAGCAGATTCAGACATGAGTTCAAGTTTATGCCGCAAAGATAGGCATCATTGAGAGATGAAGGTGTGATAGGAGGCACCATAACCGACAAAACCACCCAATGCTCCTTTCATATTTCCTTTAACAAACGTTGGTGCAGCAAAGGGATTCCCGAATGAACCCGCTGCAGTTTGAAAACTACGTATAAAGGTGTAAGATTCTCGGGTTATGCTACAAAAACGCACATCAATGGTATCGCCTTTAATAAATCGCCGCCGCTCCTGAAATGACAGGGAGTCGGGCACCAAAAAGGTGGGAACGGCATCGGGTTTTGAAACGTCAAAGAAGATGCTATCTCCATTGATGATGCGATCTTCAAACACACTGTTAAAAGGCGCTTGAAAGGCGCTGAAGTCTTGATTTTTCAAAAAAATACGGTAATGATTGCCCAATTCAGGAGGATCCCTAAACCATACCCGAAGCCGACCATACTCAATGTTGGTATCCAATTCGTCTTTTCCCTCCGATTCCCAGGCTAAACTATCCAATGGCACCACCGTTGGTATGTAGGTACTTGCTGTGGCTGTATCTTCACCCACAATCACCTGAATGGTATAGGTTTTCCCCTCTTGACCAAACAAGGCGGGATTCTGGCCTTGGTAAAAAAACGGGGGAAATTGGGTTAAATCCACGGTGTATCTCAGGGTGTCGGTCAGTTGCCCATCACTTAAAAGTACGATGGCATCCGGAATTACAATTTCAGAAAGACTTTCTAAATCAATGACAGAGGTGTAGGGGTATGCCGTGGTAACAGCCACCCGCGCAGGCTCTCCATTGATGATATAGCCATCTACCACCAATGAAGATTCGTTGATGGGAATGGACAAGTCAATGTCTGTTTCGCAAGCGCTGAATAAGGTCACAATTAGACCCAAAACCCCAAGCGGCAATTTCGCATGGAGTAGGCCCGGGCCCCGGACAGCGGCAAGCAGCTGCCGAGGCAAGGTGCCTACGCCGGCGGAGCTGCCTTGGATGAACTTCAGTGAATACAAGGCAGCGACAATCCGGCGAAGCACCTTGGAAGGTAGATGCAGCCAATGGCCGGAAATGGCCCCCCAAAAAATCAAAATGAAAAGTTCCATGTTACAGCAGGAATTATGGGGAACAACGAAACCTGTTTGCCTTGAAAATTCACGGCGCCGGTGTTGCTGTCAGATTCAATGTCGAAGTAAACAAAGAAGGGGTTCAGCCTACTGTACACATTATAAATACTAATGTTTAAGCTGTTTTCCCATTTGTCAGTCTTTTTTATGGTGTAAGTGGCAGATAGGTCTAGCCGGTGATAGGGTACCATGCGGAAGTTGTCGCGGTCGGTAAAATAGGGGATGATGTCATCTCCCAAAAAGTAGAACTCTGAAGGTACGGCCAATACATTCCCGGTACTGTACACAAATACGCCCGATAGTGTCCATCGCTTAGAAATCTCCCAAGTGGCAGTAACCGAAATGTCGTGCCTCCGATCGTACCTCGGATAAAAGAAATCTCCGTCGTAGCTCACCAGATTTTTGTCGAAATTGAACCGCTCAGTCCAACTCAATGTGTACCCAATCCAACCCGTAATTTTGCCAAGTCGCTTTTTGATGAAAAATTCGGCGCCATAGCTTCGGCCACTTCCCAATACCATAATGTTGTCCGGATTGTCATTCACCAAATCGCCGAAACTGCTGTTGTCACGGTACTCCACCAAATTGTCCATGTGCTTGTAATACACCTCGACCGATGTCTCTAAGGCATTGTTAAAGAAGTTATGGAAGTATCCCAAATTCCCCTGAATGGACTGCTGAGGCGGAATCAGGGAGGTGCTTGGTAGCCAGATGTCGGTAGGCAAAGAAACGGTAGCCAAATTGGCCAAATGCAAATTTTGGTAGTTTACCGTAAAGGCTCCCTTAAGGCTGCTGTTCTCGTTGATTAAATACCGCAGAGCAATCCGCGGTTCGGCTCTAAAATAATCTTGAATGTTCTCTAAGCTGGAATAAGAAATGGTGTCAATGTTGGTGCCATCGCTGCCTTTTATAAAACGGTCGTAAGGCCCCGTATGTTGAAAATAACTGAGCCGGAAGCCCAGGTTGGCTTTCCAGCGCGTGCTGATGTTCCAATCGTCTTCAGCATACAAAGAACCATCTAGGGCGTACAGCACTTGAGCAGTAGGCAATCCAACGCTGTTGCTTTCTAAAGAGGCCTGAACGGTGCTGGGCCGGAATTCATGAAATATCATTTCAGAACCGTACCGAATTAAATGCTTGTTGTTGGGTGTCCAGTAAAAATCTGTTTTCAGGGTATAATCTCGGATTCCACTATTCAATTCAAAACTAAAATTCTCGCCACGTGCACCCGTCCGGAAATTGTAATCGGTAAATGAAACGGTGGTATTCAAAAACAAGCGGGAATCAAACTGATGGTTCCAGCGTAGGGAGGCAATGGCATTTCCCCAGGGAATATCAATCCTCAAAGCACCCGTAGGACTTCTGAAATTAAATACATCCTCTCCAAAATATCCGGAAAAAAACAAGCGGTCTTTTTCTCCAACTTTCCACTGCACCTTGGCATTCAAATCGTAGAAATAATAACTGTTCCCGTTTAAGGGACTTCCTTCGCCTGAAAAGGGTAAGAGTAAGGCATCTAGATAGGTGCGGCGACCACTAACAAGAAACGACACCTTCTCTTTTGCAATTGGCCCCTCAAGGGTTAGTCGGCTGGCAATCAGACCAATACCCCCACTTCCGTGAAATTCCTTCATGTTGCCCTCCTTCATCGAAATATCAAGCACGGAGCTTAGACGGCCTCCATAACGGGCAGGCATACCGCCTTTGATTAGTTCCGCGTTTTTAATGGCATCGGAATTGAATACACTGAAAAACCCGAACAAATGAGAGGCGTTGTATACGGTAGCATTATCAAGCAGAATCAGGTTTTGGTCCGGACCGCCACCCCGCACATAAAAACCTGAACTTCCCTCAGCGGCACCCTTGACTCCGGGAAGCAATTGAATGGTTTTTAAAATATCCACTTCACCAAACAAAACGGGCATTTTCTTCACCTCTTCCATTTGCAAATCAATGGTGCTCATACGCGTACTTTCCGTGTTTTGCCGAGCTTTATCATCGGTAACCGTATATTCTCCGGCCAGCTTTGCTTGCACCTTTAATTCATAATTGCGCGTTTGGTTGCTGAACAAAGAAAGGCTGTCCAATTGCGCTTCATACCCCAAGTATGCGCACTGTATGGAATAGCTTCCTTTGGGGAGAGTTAAAGAATAAAATCCGTACGTATTAGCCACGGCACCGGTAGTTGTCCCTTTTATCACAACGGCGGCTCCCGGCAGCGATTCCCCGGTGGCAGCGTCGCGCACATAGCCTGAAAGCGTTGCCTTTTCACTGCGTTGAGCAGGCAACAAAAGGGAAAGGCTGATTAAAATGGGGAGCAGAAACCACTTCATACCCTCATTAAACCCTAAAAACGGCATTCTGTTCATTGGGCACAAAGGTAGGTGCTGGAAAATGGACTTAATGTTATAAAATTGAAAAAGTTAGGCTCTGGTTTCAATTCAAAAAAATACGTAGCTTTCTACCAAAAATAAGATGACCCAAATTTCTTTTTTTCGGGGTTCACTTTGGCTTATGCTGTTGAGCGGTTTGCTTTTCAATTCTTGCGGTAGCGAAGAAAATTTGTCTGACTGCATCGCCGGCACTTGGACCTTCAATCCCAGCCCTTTTCCATGTCCGGCTGACATTCAATTTAATGCCGATGGCAGCGGGGAATTGCGCATATCCGATTGCCAGAATCAATGCGCCATCTTGGGCGGGGTTGGCGGAGCGTATTACGACCTAAGCTGGACTCTGAATGGCACTACATTAAGCATCGACTTTAAATCTACAGGCTTGGCCTGCAATATCCCCTACACCTACACGGTTGACCAGCAAATTCCCGACAAATCTGGCAGCACAACGTGCAGCGGCAGCAATCTGGAAATGAGCATCAGCCTGGGCGAGGTGTACCGGTTGGAGCGGTAATAGAGACGCTCAATGGTGCGTCTTTGCTATTGTTTTGGGCGGTAATAGAGACGCACAATCGTGCGTCTCTGGGCCAACCGTTTTTTCCTTTGCGGGGTAGCCTCGTCAATCCCTGCCGCGGGCGGTTTAGAGAGACGCACGTTTGTGCTTCTCTACTACTCTCTACTATTGATTTGGGCGGATTAGAGAGACGCACGTTTGTGCGTCTCTACGGTGGCAATTTTTCCTATTTGTGCGTATCTTTTGCCTAACAACGAATCCAATTGCATAATTCGGGTTGGAAAAGGGGAGCAATGGAAAAATTCAAAAACAAATATCGAATACCATCAGCCCGATTAAAGGGATATGATTACGGTTCAAATGGCCTATATTTTGTAACCATTTGTACCAAAAACCGGAAATTTTATTTTGGGAAAATCGTCACCGCCGCAGAGACGCACAATCGTGCGTCTCTGCATGCCACCACGATGGGGCAAATTGCCCAAAAAAATTGGGCCGAAATCCCAAAGCATTACCCATTTGTTGAATTGGATGAATTTGTAATTATGCCAGATCACATTCACGGCATAATAAAAATCAACAAACCAGATTACAACGAATGGAACCCCAACCAATTTAGTCCCCAATCAAAAAATTTAGGGGCCATCATCCGTGCCTTTAAATCGGCAACCAAACGATTTGCCAACCTAAATAATATCGAATTTGAATGGCAACCTCGATTTCACGACAGAATAATCAGAGATAAAAACGGGTTAATCGCCGTACGCAAATACATAAAAAACAATCCCCAAAAATGGCGAAAAAAAACCCGTAGTAGAGACGCACAATAGTGCACCCCGTAGTAGAGACGCACAATAGTGCACCCCGCAGTAGAGACGCACAATAGTGCACCCCGTAGTAGAGACGCACAATAGTGCACCCCGTAGTAGAGACGCACAATAGTGCGTCTTTACGTACGTTTACGTCACACGCCGCCGCCGTCAAACACCAAATGTTGCCCGATGGGGCAGGTGCTACATTGCCGGTTCATGCATGCGTTTTCGTAACGTTCAAGGGCCGCTTGGCTGTTCATGGCAGATATAAACGGTAGGCCTGAACCTTTCCATTTTTGAGTGATGCGATTTTTTTCGGCGGGAAGACCCGAATGCCAATCCAAGGCCGATTGCATCCAATCCGCTCGGTTGCGCAATTTGCCTCGCAAGTATAGCAGTGGACTTAAGGTATTCAGTACAGCCGATTCATATCCACCCCAACCCACATTTTGTTTCACCTTGGCCATCCGCCCCGGATGGTATTGTCCCTGCCAATATTCTGGCAAGGGAAGACTCCAAGCCTCCCTAAGGATTTCGGCTCCTTCTGGGCTCAGCAATCGAGTTAGTGGATGACAATGTACGATGACCGACTGCAGTCGAGCCAGCCGAAGTGCCGGAAATGCCGCAGGGCGCACTCCTCCCAGTTTCCATAAAAACAAGGGTAGGGGCGGCATTGGCAATCCCGATTCTAGGGCATGGAAGGTGCGCAGCCATTGTGCGGATTTCATATCGGTATCGTTGAGTAAACCCGCCTGCCCCAGTAAAAGGGCAGTGAAGGTATCGCTCTGGTTTCGGTAGCGGTAAGCTAGAGACAGCGGAAAGGCTCGGCCCAAAAGCTGGAAAGGCAAAGCATTGGCTGAGCCTCCCTGCGACCTAAGAAGGGCTTCCCAAAGCAGTTGGCCCCAATCCATATTTAGGGTTTGCAGTCGTTCTTTCCAAATTTCGCTGCGGCGCTCAAGTCTATGAATTACCCACATTTCGTCCCAATCCTCAACCTGTTTTAGGTTCAAGGGAAAATGCATAGCGCATGGCGGGTCATGAAGGCTGCCGTCCAATTCCCGTTGCTGATGCCTCCAATTTTCGGGAATTAGCCCTTTTAACTCTAGTGTTGGTATGGGCTGACCGTTTTCTAGAAACACATCCTCATCATGTTCCCAAACCACATGCAATATCACATTTGAATAGGCGGGATCGGTGTGGTGGGTATGCTTGTACCAATCTGATGAGCGCACATGCAATTCAATGTGGCCGGCCCATTCTCGACCGGCAATGCGTATTCGGCCAGCATGAAAGTCTGGGCCACCGTACGCATTGAGCACGCCGGGGTGAATAATTTCTAAGGTTTGGTGGGGGACGATTTGCAGTATTTTTCCGCGCCAGGGATGCCGTTGCCATACCTGATGCAGGAAGGATTCCTGTACCATCGTCTATTTATTTCTACGAAGATACGAGAGGGAGATGGTCTTGTCAAGGGCAGAGGTTCATTTTATTTCGTTGTAGTATGTTCAGGCCCTGCGGCAGGGATTGACGAAGCTTGCCCGCAAGGAGGCCGGCGGATGGTGGCGCGTGGCGAGGAGGCGACTTTAGGAGCCACCGCAGCCCGCTGCCACCCCGTCCGGCCACCGCGGACAAGCTCGGAAAGCCCGTCAGCCGCCCCCAAAATCCCCCCTCATCCAAGCAGATTTTGTAGTATTGTACCTTAAAATAATTCATGTATGCGCGTTTTGGTGACTGGAAGCAATGGCCTGCTGGGGCAGAAATTGGTGGAGCTGCTGATGCAGCAACCCGGGCTTGAGCTCTGGGCCACCGGCCTTGGTGAAAGCCGGTATCCGCTTCCTGCAGCGGTGAACTATAGGCCGCTGGATATTCGCGATGCCAAAGCGGTTCAGGCGTGCTGGGCTGAGGCTCGACCAGAAGCGGTGGTGCACGCCGCCGCCATGACCAATGTGGATGCCTGCGAATTGCAGAAAGAAGACTGCGATGCTATTAATGTGCTGGGCACCCAATTTGTGGTTGAAGCCTGTGCCCAACACCAAAGCCACTTGATTCACATCAGTACCGATTTTATTTTTAACGGAAACGATGGCCCTTACGATGAAACCGGGCAGCCCGACCCGGTAAGCCACTATGGACTTAGCAAATGGAAAGCCGAACAAACAGTAATTCAAAGTTCATTGAAATGGGCCATCTTACGGACTGTGCTGGTGTACGGTGTTACACAGGGCATGGCCAGGTCGAATATTGTGCTTTGGGCGCGCAATGCCTTGCAAAGCGGGAATCCGGTGCGGGTTGTGAACGATCAATTTCGGTCGCCAACGTTGGCTGAAGATCTGGCTATGGCCTGCTGGCTGGCAATTCAACGAAAAGCAGAAGGAATATATCATATTTCAGGGCCAGATATGATGGGCATTGATGAACTGGTTCGGCGGGTGGCATCCTTTTGGAATTTACCCTTGGATTCAATGGAAACCGTGAGTTCAAACACCTTAAATCAGCCTGCCCGGCGTCCGCCCAGAACCGGTTTTATTATTGATAAGGCCATTCGGGAATTGGGTTATGCGCCGCATACGTTTGAGGAAGGGCTTGCTTTGGTGCAAAGCCAAGTGGAGGCCATGACTTCCTGAGAAGGGTGTCTATTCGAAGTCGAGGGGTTTGCCATGGGAAGGTTTGTCATGTCGGAGTGCGAAAGTGGCCATCAACGCCTGAGCCTGTTTTTTTACCACAATGCACGCCATGCCGGCTCAAAGGACACAAAGCAGGTGTAGTAAAAAAGACCGCACTATCCTTCCTCCCCAAACCTCTGTGAACGTTGCGGTTCCCTTCGTGTACTCTGTGTTAAAAAGCAGTCCTCCAAGCCTGCACCCGTTTTTTACCACAATGCACGCCATGCCGGCGCAAAGGACACAAAGCAGGTGTAGTAAAAATACCACACTATCCTTCCTCCCCAAACCTCTGTGAACGTTGCGGCTTCCTTCGTGTACTTTGTGTTAAAAAATAG
>JAQCBQ010000071.1 GCA_027621385.1 Bacteroidota bacterium
TTTAGCCTCGGGACTGATGTTCATTTTATATCCGTTGGTTTCGATGCGCTGGATTAAAGCGGCCAACTCCAAATCGATAATTTGGTGAATGTCTTCCTGCTTTAAGGAAGAGAATAGGATAACATCGTCGATTCGGTTCAGAAACTCCGGAGCGAAGGCCTTTTTCAGTGCATTTTGAATCACGGCACCGGAATATTCATCGGCTTGCTTTTCGCGAGCTGTGGTTTTGAAGCCAACTCCTTGACCGAATTCTTTCAAATCTCGGGATCCGATGTTCGAAGTCATGATAATAATGGTGTTTTTAAAATCAATTTTACGACCGAGTGAATCGGTCAAAACACCATCGTCTAGGGCTTGCAGTAAAAGGTTAAACACATCGGGGTGTGCCTTTTCTATTTCGTCCAAAAGAACAACCGAGTAAGGTTTTCTGCGCACCTTTTCAGTGAGTTGTCCACCTTCTTCATAACCGACATATCCGGGAGGCGCTCCAATCAAACGCGATACAGCAAATTTCTCCATGTATTCTGACATGTCAATTCGAATCAGTGCATCTTCGCTGTTAAACAGGGTTTTAGATAAAACCTTAGCCAATTGCGTTTTTCCTACACCGGTGGGGCCTAGGAAAATGAAACTTCCGATGGGTTTATTGGGGTCTTTCAGGCCTGCGCGGTTGCGTTGAATGGCGCGAACCACCTTTTTAACCGCATCGTCTTGGCCAATCACCTTCCCTTTTACCACATCAAACATTTTCGCGAGCACATTGCTTTCGCTTTGTGCCACCTTTTGGACGGGGATTCCGGTCATCATAGCAACCACCTGGGCTACTTCATCTTCGCCAACCACTTCGCGGTTTTGCCGATTTTCTTCTTCCCAGCGCCGTTTTGCGCTTTCGAGTTTCTCGGAAAGCTGCCGTTCTTTATCGCGCAGTTCGGCGGCCTTTTCATAGCGTTGACTTTTAACCACGCGGGTTTTTTCAACTTTTACCTCTTCAATCTCCCGTTCAATCTCTTCAATTTCTTTGGGTACCTTAATGTTGGTGATGTGGACACGGGCTCCAGCCTCATCAAGGGCATCAATGGCTTTATCTGGCAAGAACCGGTCGGTAATGTAGCGGCTGGTTAAGCTTACACAGGCCTTGAGCGCATCTTCAGTGTAATTTACATTGTGGTGGTCCTCATATCTGTCCTTAATGTTCTTAAGAATTTGAAGGGTTTCCTCTTCGGTGGTAGGTTCTACCATCACCTTTTGAAAACGGCGGTCTAAAGCCCCATCCTTTTCAATAAATTGTCGGTATTCATCTAGAGTTGTGGCTCCGATGCACTGAATTTCGCCTCTGGCCAAGGCGGGTTTAAACATGTTCGAGGCATCCAGCGAACCGCTGGCTCCGCCAGCTCCAATAATGGTATGAATTTCGTCGATAAATAAAATCACATCCGGTGATTTTTCAAGTTCATTCATAAGGGCTTTCATGCGTTCTTCAAATTGGCCGCGGTACTTTGTACCGGCCACCAATGAACCCAGGTCAAGAGAAACAACCCGCTTGGTGAACAGATTTCGCGCCACCTTCTTTTGAGAAATTCGAAGGGCCAATCCTTCAGCAATAGCCGATTTTCCAACTCCTGGTTCTCCGATTAAAATGGGGTTGTTTTTCTTTCTGCGGGATAGGATTTGAGAAACCCGTTCAATTTCTTTGTCTCGGCCAATGATGGGGTCCAGTTTTCCCGACTCTGCCAAATTTGACAAATCTCGGCCAAAATTGTCAAGAACCGGAGTTTTGCTTTTAGGGTCTAGGTTTTTTTTGCTGAAGCCAGCCCCCATATCTTCGGGTTCTTCTTCCGGTTCATTTCTGGGTGCTTCTGCCTTGGGATTATCGCTGGCCATAAAATCAATTTCGTCTTTAACGGAGGAATAATCCACTCTGTATCGTTTTAAAATTCGAGTAACAATGCTGTCTTCATCTTTTAAGATGGCCAGCAGGAGATGCTCGGTACCAATAATGGCCGAGTTGAACAGTTTAGCCTCAAGGTAGGTCACTTTTAGCGCCTTTTCGGCTTGCTTAACTAAGGGGATGTTGCCAATATTGACGGTATTTTTTGAATGTGGTCGAATTGAGGTTTCAATTTCCTTTCTCAAGTCGTCCATTTGGACACCCAGCGATTTAAGGATTTTGATCCCCATGCCTTCGCCTTCCCGAATCATACCCAACAAGAGGTGCTCGGTACCTATGTAATCGTGGCCAAGGCGCAAGGCTTCTTCTCTACTAAACGTTATTACATCTTTAACTCTGGGAGAAAAACGAGCTTCCATACGAATTATTTAGGGCTAGGGGTTCTTTAATTGAATGAAATTACTTGAGTGCAAGGTACGGCTTTTCTAAATTCAGCTCGTATCTGTCATGGGTATTATGAGGTTGTTAACATTGTGTCCATATCTTTCCATGAAAAAACGACGATTAAACCTAGGTTATGCGTATTTTCGCTTTCGTTAAATCAAAATTTGTGCCCAACTAATCGACTGAAAAAATGGCAGACGAAAACTTGAATGATCCCGCGGCAGGTGGAAGCCGCATAGTTCCAATTAATATTGAAGAGGAAATGAAGTCAGCGTACATCGATTATTCGATGTCGGTGATTGTTTCCAGGGCCCTTCCAGATGTACGCGATGGGATGAAGCCCGTTCACCGGAGGGTGTTGTTTGGCATGTTGGACTTGGGAGTATTATCCAACAGACCCTATAAGAAATCAGCTCGTATCGTCGGGGAAGTATTGGGAAAATACCACCCGCATGGAGATAGCTCGGTGTACGATGCCATGGTGCGTATGGCTCAAGACTGGTCGTTGCGCTATCCTCTAGTTGATGGGCAGGGTAACTTTGGTTCTATGGAAGGCGATAGCCCGGCCGCCATGCGTTACACCGAGGCCAGGCTAAAGAAGACAGCGGAAGAAATGCTGTCGGATATCGATAAAGATACCATCGATTTTAGACTGAATTTTGACGACTCATTGCAAGAGCCCACGGTACTTCCGGCTCGTATTCCAAATTTATTGGTGAATGGTGCGGCAGGTATTGCAGTAGGAATGGCCACCAATATGGCCCCTCATAACCTAACTGAGGTGATCAACGGCATCATGGCCTACATTGATAATCGAGATATTGATGTGGCCGGATTGATGCAGTACGTGAAAGCTCCGGATTTTCCTACAGGAGGTATCATCTATGGTTACGAAGGAGTTAAAGATGCATTTGAAACAGGCAGAGGCCGGATTGTTATTCGGGCTAAAACCAACATTGAAACCTTAGACAACGGGAAAGAGCAAATCGTAGTAACCGAAGTTCCTTATCAAGTCAATCCGGCAGAAATTCAAATCAAGGCCGCTGATTTGGTGAACGAGAAGAAAATTGAGGGGATTTCAGACATCCGATTGGAATCAGACAGGAATGGAATGCGCTTGGTGTTCGAATTGAAGCGCGATGCTGTTACCAATGTGGTTCTGAATCAGTTATACAAATACACATCGCTTCAAACCTCCTTTAGCGTAAATAACATTGCCTTGGTTAAGGGGCGTCCAATGCTGTTGAATCTCAAAGATTTGATTCGGGAGTTTGTAGATCACCGGCACGAGGTGGTGACGCGCCGCGCTCAATATGAGCTAGATCAAGCTGAAAAACGCGCTCATATTCTTGAGGGGTATTTAATTGCGCTAGACCATTTGGATGAGGTTATCGCTCTGATACGTAAAAGTCCTACTGTAGATGAAGCAAAGGAAGGTTTGATATCAAATTTCAACCTCTCAGAAATTCAGGCCAAGGCCATCTTAGAGCTCAGATTGCAGCGTTTAACCGGTATGGAACGAGATAAAATCCGTGCCGAGTTCAATGAAATTATGGAGCAAATTGCCTATTTGAAACGGATATTGGCTGAGGAGCCCTTGCGCATGCAAATCATTAAAGATGAGCTCAGCGAAATCCTTGAAAAATACGGGGACGAACGAAGAACTGAAATTGTTTTTTCTGCGGAAGATTTCAGAATTGAAGACATTATTGCAGATGAACCTGTGGTGGTTACCATTTCGCACCTGGGTTATATCAAACGGACTCAACTCCAAGAATACCGACAACAAAGTAGGGGAGGAGTGGGTTCCAGAGGTTCAGCTACCCGCGATGAAGATTTCCTTGAACACCTCTTCATTGCCGATACACATGCCTATATGTTGTTCTTTACCGAACGTGGTCGATGCTTCTGGCTTCGCGTATTTGAAATTCCGGAAGGAGGAAAGGCCACCAAAGGTCGCCCCATTCAAAACCTGATTCAAATTGAGCAAGGAGATAGGGTGAAGGCCTTTATTGCTGTCAAAGGACTAGATAATAAGGAGTACACTGAAAGCAATTTCATCGTCATGTGTACCAAAAAGGGAATCATTAAGAAAACAACCCTTGGGGCATATAGTCGCCCAAGATCCAGTGGTATTAATGCCATTTCTGTGCGCGAAGACGATGAACTGTTGGAAGCTAAATTGACCGATGGTAGCCATGAACTGATGATGGCATTGAAAAGCGGACGCGCCATTCGTTTCCCAGAAGAGAAAGTTCGTCCCATGGGAAGAACCGCCACAGGAGTGCGTGGAATTCGATTGGCCAATGAAACCACCGATGAGGTGGTAGGGCTGATTACTGTAGATCCTAAAGATCCGGCCGAGGTTTTGGTGGTCAGTGAAAAAGGATTCGGAAAACGCTCAAATTTAGATGAGTACCGCATTACCAACCGCGGTGGTAAGGGGGTACGTACCATCAATGTGACCGAAAAAACCGGAGCTTTAATCGCCTTAAAGGCCGTGGTGGATGGTGACCATCTGATGATCATTACCATGAAAGGAACCCTTATCCGTATGGCTGTGGAAGAAATGCGGGTTATGGGCCGAGCTACGCAGGGAGTAAGGTTAATTAATCTGAAAAACGGGGATGAAATCGCCGCCGTAGCTCGGGTTAAAAAAGAGGCCGTTGATGAATCTGAAACCACAGATGTAACGGATGAGACGGACCCTTCTGGGGAATCGAATTTGAGTCCAGATGCGCCAACCAATGAATAACGGCATTATTCTTGTTTAACAATTTGAAATTTTCCGCCATGAAATCAATACGTTATTTTCTTGCTCTTGGATTTATTTCAGTATCGGTTGGAGCTTTCGCTCAAGACGCAGCCGTTTTAACTGCCTGGGAACACCTTAATACATTTAAGCGTGAACGTGAAGTCAATGAACAAGTGGCCATTGATGCGCTGTTAGAGGCAAAAAAAGAAATGGATGCCGCAGCAAAACATGAAACTACGGTAGCGAAATCGAAAACATGGAAACGCCGTGGAGATGTGTATTGGCTGTTGGGAACCGACCCAAGTCCTCGGTTGATTTTAGCTAGAAAAGGAGCTTTAGATACCGCCATGTATTCCTATGGTCGTGCCCTGGTTGTAGAATTTAAATCCAACGGAAAGCCCAAGATCGAAGAACCCGATGAAATTCTAAATCGAATGCTAAGCATCGGAGCCAGGTTTGCTGAATCGGCCCAAAAAAACCTGAAGGCGAAGAAATATGCCGAATCCATTCAGGAGTTTGGCTCGGCTAAAACAGCCATGGAAATTTTAGCGAAACAAGATCCAGATAACACTAGTTTACAACGTCAAATGGCGTATTATTGCTACTATCAATCTGTGGCCGCTGCCGAAGCTCAAAAGGTAGATGAAGCATTGGGATATGCACAAAAGGCCGTAGATCTTTCGCCCGGCGATACCGCTTTTGCCGTGGCTTTGGTTCGATTAAATGTCTTCGCACAAAAGTTTAATGAGGCTCAAACAGCCATTGATGCCGCCAAAAAACGATTTGGAAGCCTTTCTGATTTGGCTCTAATTGAAGTGAAATTAGCCATGGAACGCGGAGAAACCGATCGCGCTGCCACGCTCATTGAAAATGGTAAAAAAGACTTTCCTGCCCTTAAAACTGAATTTATTTTAGAAGAAGTCAACTTTTACCTTAATTCAGGCAACGATGAAAAGGCATTGGAAGCCATCGATCAAGCCATTGTTGCGTTTTCAGCAGATCCAGCCATTTTGCTGGTCTTGAATTTCAACAAAGGTGTAATTAACGACCAGATTGCTGAAAATTTAGAGAAAAAAGATGCAAAAGGCCTGGCAGATCAGATTGCAGAGCGCCGTGCTGCAGCCAAAATTGGATATGAAAAAACCATAGAGTTGGACCCGAATTACACCGCGGCCTACCTGCAGTTGGCCAATGCAGAAATCATTAAAGCCAACGCCCTTATCAAAAAAGCAAATGACCTAGATATCAGTAAGGTTAAAGAATATGAGGCGCTTAAAGAGGAAGCAAAGGTTTTCTTTTCCAACAGCGCCAGCATCTTAGAAAAAGGCTACGCCAATGAGAAAGCCAAACCAGATTCAGACCCCAACCGCATTGATACCTTTCAAAAAACCCTTCTTCAAGTGTACACAAAATTGGAAGACGCCGCCAAACGAAACGCCATTAAAGCCGAAATGGAAGGCGGCAAATAGGGGAGTCCTCTACACACTGCACACCGACTTACTTTAAAACGAACATATGGAATTTGAAAGCATTATTGCCAGAGCAGGAAAACCATCCTTATACACCATTGTAGCCACTGGGAAAAACGGATTGATTGCTAAAGCTTTAGACACCATGCGCCCCGAAGCGGTAAGCCCCGCCGAACAGGTGAGTACCCTAAAAGACATCAGCATTTACGTGGTGGAGGGCGAAGAGCCGCTGCGAAATGTTTTTGCTGGTATTTCTTCAAAATTCGAGGGTAAAGTGGCTCTTTCTCACAAAGCCGATATGCAGACGCTTCGAAGCAGCTTTTCTGAAATTTTGCCCAATTACGATGCCGAACGGGTGTACGATGGCGACATTCGGAAGGTGTTTAAATGGTACAATCAACTGGTAGCCAATGGGTTTGATTCGGCTGCAGCATTTCAAGCCAAGGTAGATGACACAAAGGCAGAGGAAGCGGCTGCAGAAGTTGAAGAAGGCAGCACCAAAAAAACCGGCAAATCTAAAGCCAAGCCTCAATGAGTGCAGGCTGGCATGGCCGAATCTTAATTGTTGAAGACAGCGAACTGAATTCCATTTTGGTTCGCCTTATTGCAGAACAATTGGGGTGGAAGTGCGATTGGTGTGAATCTGTTGAACGCTTGGAAAAGTTACTGAGCACAGAATATAGCAAGTACGATTTTGTGCTGTTAGATCAACATTTGGATGCACAAAAAGGAGGTAAGTGGCTGAAGTCGTACTTCGATGCACATCCAACGTGCAACATGCCCTTTATTGGAATTTCTGCTCAATTTTTTGAGTACGATGTACATGATTTAATTCGTGCTGGAATTTCAGGGATTTTCCCCAAACCAATTACCCGTGAGAATCTTGAGAGCATTCAGAATACCCTTCAAAACAAACAATTGTATGGTTTTCAGGCAGGATATTTTAATGCCATGTTCGGGAATTCAATTTTAATTGCCCAAAGTTTTAAGGTGTTTTTACACCGGTTGCTGGAGTTTAAAAATGAAAGCATCCACGAATATCAGCAAGGGCATTGGAATCGGTCCTTGGGTATTCCGTACGATTCCTTGAATTCCGAAGGATTCAATGCCGAATTGCAACGGATTATTTCTGGCCTTTCCAAAGCCGATTGAACTGGAGCGGATTGGGCTATCTGACACCACTCCGATTTTATGATAATTTATATTATGTTAACTAATGTGTTTCCATTCTCGGCCACATTCCACTTTTTTCCTCTCATTTGAAAAAGCATTCTATTTTGGGCGGGATTTCGGGCTTTCTCCGGTAGTCCGCATCCAAAGGCTCTTGGGCTGCTGCCCTGCCGTGGCTCCCAAGGTCGCCCGGCATGGCTAGCGCCCAAGCGAGCCTTTTGGCTTTGCGGGCTACCCGGTTCAATCCCGCCCGCAAGCCAACTCAAGTCATAAATCGCTGATATTTACCTCGACCTAAGGCCCAACTTCCAAAAGCCAGGGAGTTTGGACAGTCAATTTTCCACCACAACGTGTTTCAATCATGCCGGCCTTGGCGTTACCTGAATGTACCACAGGATCTGTTCCTATGGTATACAAGGATGGAACAATGTACACTCGGTCCTTTTCATCGGGAACTCGGTTCTGACTCCAATTCACTGGATCATGCCAGTTGTCGGTTAATGCCTTCCCCGTCCAAACATTTGTGGTTTTCTGAAAGGTTTGCATTAAACTGTCGGCCATTTGTTGTGCTTGAGTCAATGATACTGCGCTCAAAATGGCATAATTAAAAATGGCGCAGCTACCGGGACGTATGGAATCGACGGTTCCTCCTAAATATTGAGATGCATCGCCCGGCGGACTATATGCCCGAGCTATCCCTCCTTGCATTAATGTCCACTTTTCGGCATCGGTGAAACCATTGGTGGTTTGAATGGATCCACCAGTTCCGGTAGATTCAAGCGCATAATAATGAGTCGGACCCGGTTGCAACAGCACTAAACCCTGAACGATTCCACTGTTGGCATTTCGCTGCCAACCCATTTTTCCATTGGCATAATATCCCGCTTCGTTGTTGGCCCTGGAAAAATTGGTGTCGGGCATATCTTGATCGGCAAAATACCCCATATACACTGGTCCGGCCATTTGATTCGAGATGTTTTGAATTTGATGTTCCAGAATCAAGATGCCTTTCAACCAGTTTAGGGTATCGCCATACGCCCTTCTTTCAATGCTCCAATGGTTTTGAAGGTTATCCGTAAAGGTTGAAACAACTCTACGAAGGCCAAATCCATCTACTTTTTCCGTAAAAATGGGCTGTGTTGCCGTGAAGTGATTTTGAGTGGTTAATGGGCAGCAGCCCGTAAAAGGGGCACTCAGGGTTTGATTCATGACTTGGTTGGCGGTTCCCAACCAAAATCCCATGGGATTAAAAAAGGTTTCTAACAATTGATTGGGTCCTTCTCCCCTTCTCCAACCGATGCCTTGATAGGTAGAATTATCTGAGAAACCCAATCTACCCGTTGCCCCAATGGAAATATGGATTTCATTTTCTGTCCAGTCGTACTGTTCAGGATTTAAAAACAGGTAAAAATCAGTTTGACCGACCTTAGCAGTATCGGTATAGGTTGCTCTAAAATGAACGCGTAGATTGGTGGGGCAATTTGGACCAACTACAAAACGAAATTCATTCCACGGATGTGAAATTGTTCCTCCAGCCGGAACAGCTCCGGGCTGAGCCAGCGAATCAATCCATAGTACATAAGGCGAGAAGGCTTGCACGTGCATGGTCAATGAAGCATGGGCACCTAAGAGTCGATTCAGGGATTCACCGCCAAGGTAAACGGTATCTCCGGGAAGAAATACACCATCGGCATCGCTGTCGTTCCAAATTCTTTTCATGAAGTGCAGCCTCGCTCTTTTGGGTTGAAAGGCGGCTCGAATTAAATCTACCCTCCCCTCTCCCATTTTTCCGATAAACGCAGCATTGGCCGCAATGGTATCGGTGGGCAGGGCATGATTTAGAAGAATGTCAGAAATTTGAGCCGGAGAAAAATTCTGAAGTGCACCGTGCAGCAATCCTGCGGCTCCTGTAGTAATGGCTGAAGCATCGCTGGTTCCTGTACCATACCCGTAGCTGTTTCCTGTGGTGGTATAGGTGTTTACTCCGGGGGCATGGATATTCACCTGCCTGTAAAACGACGATCCGTTGCTTTTTACATTGGAATTGGTACTGGCTCCCACGCTCACCGTTAATTCGTAGCCCGATGGATACAAAATGGTTTGATTGTTTGAATTTCCAGCTGCGGCAAAGACAACACAGCCTTTGTCTAAGACGGCGTATTTTAAAACATCTTGAGCAAACAAGCTTGGAGTTGTTCCTCCCCAGGAGCAATTTATAAAATGAGCACCTTTGCGAGCGGCATAAACAATGCCTTCATATCCCCGACTCCATCCTTCGTTTGATTTTACCATTTTTACCGGAAGGTATTTTGTGTGGTACCCAATTCCGGCAATTCCAATTTGATTGTTGGGTGTGGCAGCGATGTATCCGCTCATTAAAACCCCATGATTTGAATTGTAGCTGTCATTTGGGGTATAATTGGGATTGTTGTCATTGTCGCCGGTATCCCATCCTCTGAAGTTATCAATGTATCCATCTCCATCGTTGTCTAGTCCATCGATGGGGTCGGTATAGTTGTAGGCAATGTTCGCCTGCAAATCGGGATGGCTAAAATTGGTTCCTCCATCCACAACGGCAATGATGGTGGTGGTATCGCCGGTACTAACGGACCAAACGGAATCGGCTCCGATATGAGGGATTTGCCATTGAAACCCATATCCTGGGTCATTGGGGTTGAGCAGTGGACTTACCTTAAATCGGGGTTCTGCATATTCTACCAATCCAGACTTATTTAACCGGTAGGCCCAGTTCCAAACTGAAATTGAATCATGAAAGCGAACTTCTATAAGGCGAGATAAGTCTGTTGGAGCCACGTTGGGGTAAACGGACTTTGGTTCGGGGATAAAACCAGGAAAAAGTAAGGTATAAGAGGCACCTACGGGAAAGATTGAATTTCGGAAAGATGAGTCCGCCTGTACACGATTCCAGGTGCTCTGGGTGAGTTTTACGATTAATTGTCCAGGCAGCCAATCTGCACTGTTGGAAGAATGTTCCCAAACGTGGCTTCGAGCGTTAAAATTGTCTTCAACTTGAGCAAGGCCAAAGGAAAACGGAAAAACAACAACAACCAGAACAGAACAAATGCGGTGTATGTAATTTAGAATGTTCTGGATTATAGTCATTTAGAAAGCAAAATTTAATCCGACAGTAGGGATAATTGGCAATTGATCTACCCTATTAAATGTAATGCGATCCACGTAAAAAATGTTGTTTCGGTTGTACACATTGGTAGCTCCTATATTGGCTTCCAATTTCGTATTCTCGCCTAAATTAAACCGTCGTTTAATGTTGATGTCCAGCCGGTGATAATTGGGCAGCCTTCCCAAATTTAATTGTCCTAATTCAACACCCAGTTCGCCATTTTGACTGGTATAATCTCCATTAATATTTCCATCAAACCCAACATTTTCATAAAAGCCTTGAGTTTGAGTAAAAGGGAATCCAGTTCCAAAATTCCAGCGGGCGTTAATTTCCCATTGTTTGTTTTTGCCAAATTGATATGAGGCGACCACATTCATATTGTGCCGGCGGTCAAAATGAGGAACATAATCCCGAACGTCATCGGAGCGTTCAAGGGCCATTAAAGAGTAGCCCACCCATAGGTAAAGGTTTTTTATTTCTGCTTTAACCAGAACATCTAACCCAGCACTCCAGCCTGTTTCACGAATCAAATCTTTCTTCTGATAATCGGGAATGGCCGAATTCCCGGGTGTATCTTCATAGAGTTTGTCTCGGTTCATGCTGATCAATTGGAAGAAGTCCATGTAATATCCTTCCACGTTGAATTCAATGTTTTTGAACAATTCGAATTCAGCTCCAAAAATGGCATGCCGGGCTTTTTGTAAATCGCTTTGCAGTTGTTCGCCTTGGAAATTGTCTGACAATCCAATACTTCCACCGGCAGATAAGAACCCGTAAAACAAATTGACCACATCCCGATCGGAGTTGGCTGCAATCAGGTTTTGAGAATACCAACCGCCGGCCATTTTTAAGCGAAAATGTTCGCTGATGTTGTATTTGATTGACAATCTGGGTTCTGGTGACACTTCCGACATTGAAGCATAGTAATGTATTCTGAAACTCGGGTCAAAAATAAAACGT
>JAQCBQ010000072.1 GCA_027621385.1 Bacteroidota bacterium
TAGAACAGGTCCATTGCTTCACCTGAAAGGAAAATACTTCCCGAGGAGGGGCCTGATCCGTTTCAACCCGTTCAATAAACGCCAAATGGAAAAGCAGTGGCTCAAGTTCCGAATTCCATTGTATTTGTTCGGTCCCCGAGACATATAGGGTTAGGGGTAATTTCGATCCAATACCATGCTGCTGTCGGATGGCCCGAACTTGGGTGATGACCTCAAAAAGCAATTCCATGTTCAATAAAACATCTGGGTCTGCGCTACCATTAAATCGCGGTTGCTGTTCGGTCACTAAACTTTGCCCCGATTGCCGCAAGCGCAAACCCTGCCAAATTTCCTCCGTTATAAAAGGAATAAACGGGTGCAACAGGGTACACAATTGTTCCAGACGAGATGTTGCTGCTTCAACCAAGGCAGCAGAGGGGTTGAATCCTGTTTGAGGCTTTAACATTTCAAGGTACCAGCTGCAGAAATCATCCCAGGTTAACTTATACAAAGTCATTAAGGCTTCATTGATTCGAAACTGCTCGAACTGATGATTCAGCTTCGAAGCAACATCCTGAATGCGCGCATCCATCCAATGGTCGGTAAGCCGTATGCGAACCTGTTCAGATTCGTCTATTGTACCTGTTTGCTCTTCTGCCTGGGCTTTCCAATGCATCACCAAACGATAGGCGTTCCAAAGTTTATGAGTGAAATTCTTTCCTTGTTGGCACAAGTTTTCATTAAATAAAAGGTCATTCCCGGCGGGGGCACTCAACAGCATGCCTACCCGAACTCCGTCCGCCCCATGAACGCGAATTAAATCCAAGGGGTCGGGAGAATTACCTAAACTCTTTGACATTTTTCTTCGTTGCTCGTCTCGAACAATGCCAGTAAAGTAAACGTTTTTAAACGGAGCCTTGCCTTGAAAAGCATAGCCGGCCATGATCATCCGTGCCACCCAAAAGAACATAATTTCAGGGGCCGTAACCAAATCATTGGTAGGATAATAATATTGAATTTCGGGGTTTCCCGGAGTTTTAAATCCATCAAAAACCGATATCGGCCACAGCCAGGAGCTAAACCAGGTGTCCAATACATCCTCATCCTGAGAAATTTGTTTAAATCCCGGATGAATGGATGCCATTTTAATCTTTGCCTCCGATTCCGTCAAGGCCACCACTACATTTCCCTGCTCATCATACCAGGCAGGAATGCGCTGCCCCCACCACAACTGACGACTAATGCACCAATCTTTGATGTTCTCAATCCAGTGTCGATAGGTGTTTTTAAACTTGGCCGGATGAAATTGAATTTCATCCTGCATAACTGCATCCAGCACCTGAGGATATTTTTGCATGAAAGCCTTCATGTCCACAAACCACTGCATCGACAGCCTCGGCTCAATAACGGCCTGTGTACGTTCAGAATGACCCAATTGTTGTAGGTATTCCTCCGTTTTAACCAAAAGAGCTGATTCGTCGGCTGCTTTTACCACCGCCTTTCGGCCTTCAAATCGATCTAATCCCGCAAATTGACCCGCCAAATCTGTTAGATGGCCAGTTTCGGTTAAGGAATCGGGAGCGGGCAATTGATGCCGTTGCCCCAAGGCATAATCGTTGGGGTCGTGGGCTGGAGTTACTTTTAAGCATCCCGTACCGAAATCGGCACTAACATAATCATCCGCAATAACAGGCACCCAAAGATCGGTTAGCGGTACCCGGACTTTCTTCCCCACCCAGTTTGTGTACCGCTCATCGGAAGGATTCACGCAAACCGCTACATCGGCAAAAATGGTTTCTGGCCGGCTTGTGGCTACCACTAAGAATGTGCCCGGATCTTCTCCCTCATACTTCAAATGAAATAGAGCCCCTGCCACTTCCTTATGAATTACCTCTTCATCAGACAAGGCCGTTCTTCCTACAGGATCCCAGTTTACCATACGCACTCCACGGTAAATAAGCCCTTGATCGTGAAGCTGCACAAAAACCTCTTGCACCGCTTGGCTCAAATCCGGTTCCATAGTAAATCGGGTTCTGTCCCAATCGCAAGAGGCACCTAATTTTTTAAGTTGTTCGAGAATAATTCCTCCATATTTTTCTTTCCAATCCCAAGCATGCGTTAAAAATTCGTCCCGCCCAATTTCATTCTTTTTTATCCCCTGTTCTTTTAACAAGGCCACCACTTTCGCTTCTGTGGCAATAGAGGCATGGTCTGTGCCCGGCACCCAACACGCATTTTTAGATTGCATCCTGGCCCGTCGTATCAACACATCCTGAATGGTGTTGTTCAGCATATGCCCCATATGCAACACCCCTGTTACATTGGGCGGAGGAATTACTATGGTATAGGATTCCCTATCATCTGGGGTTGATTTAAAAAAACCGTTTTTTAACCAGTAGGAGTACCAGTAATCTTCGCGCTGATTTGATTCAAACTGCTTAGCAATATCCATGGAACGAAATCGTTTGTAGGTTCAAAAGTATAAAGGATTTTTCGGCATCTTTCCCAGAAACGGGTTGAATTGTTATCCATTCCAAATTTCAGCCCATACTGTATCGGAAAGGAGCTCCCCGGCAAGGCTGCTGGCACCAATTCTAAAGGTCGCCGGAGCAATGTCCCAATTCAATTCCTTTTCAACCAAAGAAATGTACTCCAATGCCGTTTGTTTATCGCGAATTCCACCAGAAACCTTGATGCCTGCAGAAGAATTCGGCTGACTTTTTAAAGCAGAACAAAAAACCTGAACCGCCGACCTAGTAGCCCCAACAGGTATTTTCCCTGTGGAAGTCTTAAGGAAATTGGCGCCCCCCAACAGCGCTTGATTGGCCATTTTCAACAACAGGTCTTGATTTTGAATCTGACCGCTTTCCAAAATTACTTTTAGGGATGCAAGGCCACAGGCTTCACGAGCAAAACGTACCTCTTCATACACCGATTCCCCATCGCTTTCAATGGCCGCTCCTCGATCAACCACCCAATCTATCTCTTCGGCTCCGGCATCAATAGCCCGCTTTGTTTCATCTACTTTAAGCCCAATCTCAGCCTTTCCAGAAGGAAAATTTCCGGTAACCGCCGCCAATGGAATGGGAAGCCCCCCAATTCCTTCCTTTGCCGCTTTGATTAAGGTAGAATAAACACAAATGGCCGCAGGCTTAAATTGTCCTTCAGACGCCTCAGATACCCGAGCTATTTTTTGACTCCATTGGCGTATTCCAGATTCCGTATCCAAATCGCCCAACGATGTTATATCTAAAAGACCAAATATTTGTTCATCTTTCATGCCGCAAAATTATTCTTTAATCCATGGCCATACATGAAAAGTCTGAAATTAAAAGGGGAAAACTTGGTTTGTTGTTAAATTTAAAATAACTTAACACTCGGAAAAAATACGGGATGCCAAACTCTGCCATACGCTTATATGTACCAAACTACTTTTATAAAGTAGGGCTAGAACGCATGCTGAAAGTTCGCGTTGAAGGCATGGCTCTTCCTTCGCAAGTAAATCACGCTTTGGGATCAGAGCTGTCGGGCGCCGATGGTTTTGTCGCTGGCATTGAGGCTCTGCATTCGGGCGAAATTGATGCTCTGGCTTGCAGTGGAAGGCACTTGCCTTTAAAATTGCCCGCCGGACTTAATATTGCCGGAGCCCTTTTTGGAAGTTCAAGAAACATGGCCGTTACCGGAGATGCATCCCATCCCGACTTTTTTTATTGCAGCGATCTTACCGGAACCATCGCCTATCAGAATGCGTTTCCGTCCGCCATTCGCCTTGGCGGATACAACCATGCTCCACAGGCCGGAGCCGGCGTTGCTGTACACCGTCTTTTAAGCCAATCTGAACTAGATTTAACTGGGGTTTCTGAAAGTCAATACCGCTTATTGGATTGGCTGGTACCCCATCCCGGTGCTGGACTATGGGTGTTGCTTACCTTACGCCGAAGGGTAGAGAAAAAGTGGCCCCTACTCGCCATTTCAGACCCCCTGGCGCTATTGGTACTAAAAATGGAGCGTCGAATCGCTCGATACCTTGAAAAAAAACACCGTTTGTACTCGGGAGTACAACTAATCCCCGATGCAAAAGGAAATAGAATGAATTTGCGGGTGTGTATTCCTTCCAGCGACCAAAACAAATCATTTCATTACAGCACAAGCATCCCCTTTCAACATGCCGATAAATGGGTGGAAAAGGCCCTTGAAGAGATGGAAGTTATGGGGGTTCACCGCCATACCCGCCGGGCATTTGTTCATTACTCGTAAGGCTGCGATCTTTGCGGCATGAATATCGCCGTTTGGGCTCTAATTGCCGTTAATGTTTTGTATGGCATCAATTATGCCGTAGCTAAAACCATTATGCCTGAGCCCATCCTTCCTTCGGGCATCATCTTTTTACGCTCTGCCGGAGCCCTTCTGCTGTTTTGGCTGTCCTCTTTTTTCCTGAACTCTAAAACCAAAATTGAAAAGAAAGATTGGATTCGATTGTTCCTCTGCGGCCTATTTGGCGTTATGCTAAACCAAACTTTATTCTTTGAAGGTCTTAGCCGAAGCAGTCCGGTCGAGGCAGCACTCGTCATGACCATTAATCCTGTTTTGGTGCTTATTATCTCCGCCATGTTGGGATATGAACACATGAAAAAAATGAAATGGCTGGGTATCGTGCTCAGCGGCGGTGGAGCGGCGGCACTAATTCTACAGCGCCAAGAAGGCTTGATTTTTTCAGAAAGCCACGGGTTTGGAAATCTTTTGGTGTTGCTCAATGCGGCTTCGTATGCGGTCTTTCTTGTATTGGTCAAACCCTTGATGAGGAAATATCCCCCATTAATGGTAATTACCTGGGTGTTTACATTTGGAATGCCCCTGACTGCGATTCTTGGAATACCCAACCTGGCTCCCAGTCAGCCGGACCTATGGTCGGCCTCGGTATGGTGGGCCTTGGCATTTGTTATAGTAGGGGTAACATTCCTGGCTTATCTGCTAAATGTGTACGCCTTGAAGCAGGTTAACGCAAGTGTGGTGAGCGCCTTTATTTATTTGCAACCA
The DNA here is from genome assembly GCA_027621385.1 of Bacteroidota bacterium. Taxonomy (GTDB): domain Bacteria; phylum Bacteroidota; class Bacteroidia; order CAIKAF01; family CAIKAF01; genus CAIKAF01. The sequence continues at coordinate 5,017 of JAQCBQ010000072.1, forward strand.
TTGGTAGCCGGAATTATTCAATTGATCTTCGGGGATTTTTCGTTTTCATGGACGCTATTCCTGGGTAGTATTTCCATATTTCTAGGACTTTATCTGGTGGTGTATTCTCCAAATGTTAAGGGTTTGTAACTGATATCAACACAGAAAAACCCCTTTACTTTTGGCTAATATAGACTCAATCGCCAGCCCTTTTCTAAGACCCCAACATCCCCTAACAATGCAACTTTTGCTGCGCCTTTATGACAAGAAAACAAGGGCATAAATCCCGCCTTGATTTACAAAACAGGTTTGAATACCCTGTTAAAAGGGTCTATCCAATTTGACCATTGGCTTGCCCATCACTGAACACAAAATCACACACTAAGGAGATTCCCTGTTCGTTTGGATATGCCTAGACACCATTCCTCCTGCCAATACCCTGCAACAAGTCCCCGTCCCCCGATTCCCAAATGCCTATGGAATCCCCACCACATACTACGGTTGGTTCTTGCCCACCCATCTCGATGAGAACCCCTAAGATCTTCGCTTGACCGGAAAAATGGCTACGATTGAGGCATTTGCTCCTTATGCACTAAAGCAAAATGGAGCGAATCTGCCTCCGTTTTCAACCCAATATCATAGCAGAAGTACTTAACCTGCCCTTCATTCGCTACAACAACCTCGGTCGCAAACCCAAAGGCAAAACCCATGATCTCCAGCTCCTCTAAACTCGCTTTTGCTCGCCCAGAATCAACCAGTCGCTTTAAAATTTTTCGGTTCTGCTTTAAAATCCGATTGATCCTCCGAAATTCATTCCGCTCCTTGACGTTCAGTTTATTGAAGAACGAGCAACGGCAAGAATCCGAACAAAATTTTTTGTCAATGCGACCCGTTAATGGCTCTTTACATTCTTTACAGTTGTTTTTTCTCATACGCATCCCAGATGTTAATGTTTCCCAAAAGAAAGATACACGATGCTACGGTAAGTCGCAAGTGTTTTAGTTAAAAATACCTCACTTTTTTTTGACAAAAAATCACAAGACATTGAATTTCAAACATTTATAAAAAATACCCCTCAACTGCCTAAAAGCCTGAAATACCTGCCCCTACGTTCCTGATTATTCGGTTAGCCTGCTTACCTTTGAGCCCTGTTGTCTTTTTATTCTGGAATTACATTTACATTGATTAATCTTCAATTAAATGGCTTTTTTGCTCATATAATAATGAATCGGCATGCCCTCCTTTTCTTGCTGGTGTTTTGCCCCGGTTTTTTATTCGCGCAAACGACCATTGTTCGGGGTGTAGTTTACGACGGAGACCCCTCTGTATCCAAAAAAACACCCCTAATCGGAGCCAATGTGCTCTTAAAAGGAACTCAAATCGGAGGCATTACAGATTTGGACGGCCGTTTTGAACTGAAAACAGATCAAAAACCGAACTTCCTCCGAATCCAAATGCTGAATTACGCCGACACCCTGATTAAAATCCGGCCCGGAACCATCAATGAGGTGAAAATCACCCTCCCCATGACCGGAATATCCATCAAAGAATTCAATTTCAAATACAAACGAACACGAAATCCAGCTCTGGTTGTCATCGACTCCGTTAAAAAATACAGAAAAGAAAACGACCCCTTTCGATTTGAAAGCGTTGAAGCGACTGTCTATGTTAAAAATAAACTGGATGCCTACAACCTGCCAGAAAAAATTCGGAAATCAAAGGTGGGTAAAATCTTCCAATCCTTTTATGACCTTGGATACCAAGATACCATCCGCGGAGACACTACGGTCTATTACCCTTTCATGCTCATTGAAATGGTTTCAAATATCCACCGAAAAAGGGGGTTCTCCATTCGTGAAGTAATCCACAAATTTGAAATCACCGGAGTAGAAAACGATAATTTTGCGACCATGTTGGGGGCTACGTTTCAAAATTTTAATTTCTACGACGACAACCAACAAATCCTCGGAAAAAATTTCGTTGGCCCATTGTCTCCGTTCGGATCTGCTTACTACAAATACGTGCTGGAAGATTCTTTGATGATCGGAAACATGCGCTGCTACCAAATCTCCTTCCGCCCTCTAGATGCTGTCCCACGCGAAATGGTTTACGACGGCAAAATGTGGGTCCACGATAAAACATGGGGCGTCCGAAAGGTGGAATTAAAAATGAACCGAAAAGCAAATGTGAATTTTATCGCCGGATTCCGCATTTCTCAAGAATTTGAACTCGATAGCGCCAACAATACATGGATCCTTCGGCGCGATGACGCCGCCCTCGATATCAATCCAAAAGATTTTGTTGACTTTACCTTGAATATTGGCGACAAAGACACCAATTACCAAATCGTTCTGCACCGAACACGCCACTTCAAAGATTACATCTACAACCAACCCCCTTCTCCCATTTTCCCTACTCCAGGAGCTGAAATTACGATTTTAAATGATGTACATAAAAGCAAAGCCGAATGGGATTCGCTTCGGCCCTTTGCGCTATCTGAATCTGAAGGGATTATCGATAGTATCACCGAAGACCTGAAACGCAATACCATTTTTAGATCCATTTACAGAATTGGCGACCTGGTGGCCTCGGGGTTTTGGAACTTTGGTTGGTTTGGCATTGGCCCCATTTATGAACTCTGGTCTATGAACGAAATTGAGGGGCACCGAATTAAGTTTGGCGGCAGGACCTCCGATTCCATATCTAAACGCTTCTTCCTCGAATCCCACATCATTTATGGCACCTTAGACCAACGGTTTAAATGGGATTTCTCGGGCATATATCACATCAATAAAGACAAAGACCCCTGGCGAATGATCGGTTGGAAATTCCGACAAGACGTGGAACAACTCGGCCTTTCTACCAACCAATGGCGGCCCGATAACCTGCTAGGTACTTTCCTGCGCCGCCGACGCCTCGCCGACCTATCTTACATCGACGAAGGTTTTGCCTATTACGAACACGATTGGTTCACCGGACTCAACAGCAAAATTACTTTCAATTGGATGCGCGTTTACGATACCGGAACCCTCCGCTTTGGCTTGCTTGATCAACAAAATCAAATTTATAAATACGAAAACAACTTCGCACGGGCAGAAATGCGCCTGGAAACCGAATTCGCCTACGGCCAACAATGGCTCCGTGGACGTGTAAAACGACGCGCCCTTCGAGGCGAATACCCCGTCGTGAAACTGGAATATACCCTGGGCGTCAGTGGAGTCCTTGGATCCAATTACAATTACCATGCGCTACGCTGCTCCATCGCCGATCGATTCCGCGTCCGACCCCTTGGATACACAGATTGGGAAATTAAAGCCGGAAAAATTTTCGGCGTGGTCCCATACCCCCTCATGGAAATCCACCTAGGAAACGACACCTACATGTTCGACCGATTTGGCTTTAACCTGATGAATTACTTCGAATTCGTCAGCGACCAATGGGTAACCGTTCGTTTTGAACACTTTTTTGACGGCCTGTTTTTCAATAAAATCCCCGGACTTAGAAAGCTGAAGTGGAGAGAAACCGTAGGCGTCAGAGCCGCCGTCGGAAGCATCAATGACGCAAATCGACAACACATGGCCTTGCCACCTAACACCTACGAGTTGGTCGATCAACGCACCGGAAGCATCATGCCCTATGTGGAAATGAATGTAGGGATAGAAAATATTTTCAATATTCTTCGATTTGACTTTCACTATCGTTTTACGCATCAAAATGGACCAGACCCCTTAAATCCAGGAAAAGAACTCTACCCCGGAGCCCCAAACTGGGGCATCACCGCCCAAATTTCTGTGAAAATTTAAGATGAATCTCCGAACAGAACACCTGGAAAAGTCCTACCGAAACCGAATGGTGGTGAATCAGGTAAGCATTGAAGTCAACCAAGGAGAAATTGTAGGACTTCTGGGCCCAAACGGAGCTGGAAAAACCACCACCTTTTATATGGTGACAGGCATGATTGCTCCCGATGCCGGACGGATTTTCCTCAACGACCTGGATATCACAAACTTACCCATGTACCAGCGAGCCCGCAAAGGAATTGGGTATTTGCCTCAAGAAGCATCCGTATTTCGACGGCTTAGCGTTGAAGACAATATTTTGGCCGTTCTTGAACACATGCCGCTCAGCAAAGCCGAACAACGCGAACGCTGCGAAACCTTACTGAACGAATTTGGCCTACATCGCGTTCGAAAAACAAAGGGAAACCTCCTCTCGGGCGGAGAACGCCGCCGCACAGAAATTGCTCGTGCACTAGCTACCAACCCCGGATTTATTCTGCTGGACGAACCCTTTGCCGGCGTCGACCCCATCGCCGTAGAAGACATCCAATCCATTGTCTATTCTCTAAAAGAACGCAACATCGGCATCCTAATCACCGACCACAACGTCCAAGAAACGCTTTCCATCACCGATCGGGCATACCTGCTGTTCGAAGGAAAAATCCTTAAAGCCGGTACCGCCAGCGAACTGGCCAACGATGAACAAGTGCGACGCGTCTACCTGGGACAAAATTTCGTGCTCAGCCAACGGACCCCCCGAAGCTAAATCAAATCGGCCGCCGGACGATTCCTATAGGATGTCTAATCTTATCCCGCAAAACGAAGCAACAACCCTTAGCCGAGAGCCATCTGCCTTGCACTCTTTACCCTTCCTGACCTGTCCATTTCTATAGCCCCTCTGTGCCCTTTGCGCCGACATAGTGATCTCTGTGGTAAAAAACATCCAGGCCCAACGGCCAATTTTCACCACTAAGGCCGCACATTCTTGCAATCTGCCGATAAATTACAATCCATTCCCACCCTCTAAATCCTGAAAAATGAGCCCCAAAAGACGCCGGTCGTTCTCACACCAGTGCAATCGCTTCCAATGCCCAGGCGAAACCCAGGCTGCGGCATCATGGTCCAAACAATGTGCCGGTTCTGCATCCCCACAACTCGCTTCAATCGCTACCAAACACAAGGAAATCTCTCCCAACTGCTCTACACTTCCAAGCACTTTCCCCGGCCTCAATTCCATTCCCAACTCTTCTCGAAATTCACGAACCAACGCCTGCTCTACCAATTCCCCTTCTCCGACTTTCCCACCCGGCAATTCCCAAAACCCCGCATTGGCTTTCCCCGGCTTTTTACGGGCGGCAAAAAACAAGCCCTCCCTCCAAACCAATCCACAAACCACCTGCAATGGACTCATGGTATTTTTTGCCAATGGTTGTTCCACATCTGATACGCTCCGAATTTTCCGCCCGAATTAATCCCTACCGGCCTAAGCATGAAGCGGTTCAATCCAAATTGATAGGCCTGAAAATCGTAGGCCGTTAGTACTATTTTGTAGCGCATTCCCGCTTTTGCCTCAAAGTTCAAGGCGCAACGGGCCCATCCTCCATCCAAGCATCTGCTCCGCGCCGGATTGGCCTGTGCCACCCATTGCCCTTTCCCCTGTTGATTTACTTCTTCTACAAACAATACCCCATTGACCGAATTGCCCCGACGCGCATCCACCCATACACTCGCTTCATACGCCCCAGACCTAAGTCCCACTGTATCCAACACAACATGGAATTCGTTCCTGGAAACCAACCGCGCTGCATTGCCAAATGGAGGAGCTGAACGGTACTTCTGATCATCCATAAGATCCAGATGCACCGAATCTAGTGCCGCAACCACAGGAAGGTCCTGAACGCGCATCCAGTCCTCAGCACGAATAAGCCCCAACCTGAAATTGCTGTCCAAGTCCACTACTTTAAAGGGCTTTCGGTTCTTCCAACGCGGCAAATTCCAATCCAAATCCTCTGAATAAAGAATTGCCACTGTTTTTTCCTTCAAGGCACGTTGAAAATCAGGATGAACCGCATACCAAGGTTCGGTGGAAAATCCGCCTGTGGCCAAGGCTTGCTCCTCATTTGGCCGAATTAATATGCCACCAATCAATGGGGTTTCCCCAAGTACACTAAGTACATAGGCCATGCGCCTCAATTCCCCGGAGTTCTCCCCGGCCGTCATCAGGCTCCCCTCAAATAAAAAGGGCTCGGTAAATAGAGCCGCCGGCCTTTCTGAACGCAAGAGCGCTAGGCCACCTTTCATCTGCTCGGACTGATTCTGCGATGAATACACGTTGGGCGTGCTCATGTGTATTTCCCGTAAAAAACGAATCTGTCCATGCGCTTCCACAACCACCGGGATGCCCACTAAAACCCAAAAAAGATACCGCCGATGACCGCCAACAGTCTTCAACGCTCCATACAAGGCCAAACCCACCGAAAACGCTAAAACTCCATACATCGGCCAGGCAAAGCGCAACACAAAACGAAATTGCTTTAAGAAGGGCACAACCTCAAACAGCCAGGAAAAACGGGTCAGTCCAAAAACCCCACTGCTAAACAACAATAAAATCAACGCCGAAAGCCAGGCACCTGAAGGCAACAGCACAAACAACTTCCGTCCCCAACCCAATACCACCACAACTACGATAGCCCACCAAATGCTCCAGGGAATAAATGCAAACTCCCAGGCCTCCGAAGCCCCGAAATCTCCAAACCCTTTCCGCAACACATCATTCACATGCCCTACCGCAGGAATAACCCACTGCACAAACGTCATTTGATTGTCCGTGGCACCCCAAGGCTCTCTGGTTCGAAAGGGATACGACGGGTCTGACCAGCTTAGAAAAAGCACAAACAACAAAAGAGGAATCACTACCAGACCCGCATTCCACAAGCCCTTCAACTGAA
>JAQCBQ010000073.1 GCA_027621385.1 Bacteroidota bacterium
CTCCGCGCCGCGCGGGCCAGGCTCCGCCACCCTTGCGGGCAACCTTGTTCAATCCCTGCCGCAGGCGGCCTTAAACGAAAAGAGGCCGGGAATACAAATTTGTGTGTGTTTCGATGGTAGCCGCCAATACGCTTAGTTTTAATTAATACACCATTTTACTCGCTTTATGTGTCGTAAACTAAAATTTCATAAATGCTGGAATCACCCTTTTCACATCAAGAATCGTATCTTAAATGTCATTTTTTCAGACAATTAGTATTTGGAACTAAAAATTATTTTAACAAACTTTGACATAATTTGTAAACCAATCTACTAAATTTTATAATTATGGAATTGATTACTCCCCTTACCAACTTTTTATCTCGGCTGAAGGCCGATGCATTCAAGCCCATCGAGTGGGTTTTTGGCTTGTCAAATACAACGACAATGATTCTGGCAATTGTTGTTGGACTTTTTTTAATGAGTAAACTATACTCTACTCTTTTTGGTGTATCTCCCAACAACAGCTATGACCTCTCAAAAAGTCTGGGCAAAATTAAAACAGGGGCCTCTTGGACGGCATTGTTGCTTCCTTTTATTGGCTTTTTTGTTTTGCTCTACAACATCGGGAACGAAATCATATGGTTTTTAGGAGAATTGATTCGATGGTCGGTAAAGGGGGCGATGTGGGTCTATTCCGAATTGATTGTGGAAGGCCTTTTTTTAATTCTAAGAACACTTTGGCACTACCTGGTTGTTTGGCCATGGACGTTACTAAAGATTTCGTTTTCTCAAATTATTCCTTCGGCTAAGCGTAAACCCTTTTTGATTGGAATGCTAGGACTGTGGTTGGCAGGAGTTCTTGTTTTTGCAGGTAGGTACTTGACCGAATATGCCGACGTACCAACCTATTGGCAATCCATTCTTACTCTGGTTTCTCTTTTGCCGCTAGGCTTGGCCATCGGAAAAGTTTCCATTATGGCTTCCGAGGATTCTACAAATTCAAAGGGCTGGGCCGCGCGTTACATCAAGCATTTTTTTCTGCTTTTTGGCGCCGGAGCCGCTATCGTTTTAGCCTTGATAACAATAATTCGTCTAAGCAGTCAATCTGACTTCTCTTCTGCGCTTTCCTCTTTGGCGGTTGGAGGATCTATTTTAGGTGCAGGTCTTATGCTGGTTTTGTCTGTGTTTTTTGTTCTTATGTTGAGCGCCCTGCCATCCTTTTCTCAACATTTTTCTGGAAAAACATCTCAGTTTTATGGCGCATTTTGGCATCACCTCTGGAAAAATGGTCTTCGATATTTGATCGCATTTCCAGCAATGCTAATTCCAGCCATTTTAATAACCATCTTTCCCTATTACCTGAGCCGCGGCGCAGGATTTCTGGCAAAGAAAACGACCCTTGCTGTCATTGAAAATCGGAGTCAAATCATCTCGGATTCCCTGTCGCAAACAACCCGCGTAGACTATGAATCATGGCTTGACATTTCTTCCATCAATGAAGATTCGCTCAAAATATTAATGGCCACCGATCAAGCCCGCCGCTCCCTAGAGTTGGAATACTCGAATCTTTCATCTAATGCAGCCTATTTGACGAAATTTTTTGATGGAGTTTCCGATTCAATTGGCGCAGCCCCAGTCGGTGCAGCCTTCTATTATTTTACGACGTACGAGGGAAGAATTGATTCTGCTACACAGATTCAGCCCTACGTCTCAGCTCAAATTGACACAATGGCGTTTCATGAGAATATAGAGAAGTCAAATTCTGAAATGGCCGCCGCCAAACAAGAGATTGCAGGCATTGAAAATGAAATCGAGAAAATGCGCGAGGAACTTGATTTGGTATGTGTAGAGCAACAACCGGATGAAATCCAAATCATCGAAACAGAGGAACGCCAAGATTCCCTTGCGGAATTTGACGAATGCCAGTACAAGCGAGATCAAATAAACGGCCGCATTGCCTTGGCAGAATCTGAAAAACAGACGCTGGATTCACAGGTCGTCCGCTTAAATTTGGTGAACTCGTTTTTGAAAAATGAGCTAAGCAATTCGAAGATGGCACAATTGAGAATGGAAGCATCTGTGCCGATTGCCAAATTTATATTGGGAATTTGGGCCAGTTTATTGCTCGCGCTTTCATTTGCCTTTGCACTGGTTTTGTTTGCCCGAGTGAACCATTTAATTTATCAAAATCACGATACGACGAACCCTCGATTTATTTTTGATGAAATTGAAACGGCTCGAGCTAAAAACCCCAATCAACCCCTGCTTGGCCTCGCTTTTTGGGCAATCTTATTTTTAATGTACATTGGAACAGAATCAAAATACAATCCTATAAATTGGAATTTAGGATTGTACAGCCCCTCCTCAAAAACCGAAATCGAGACCAGCACTCAAGAGGAAGGTGATTTAAATACAAATGAAGCCCTGCAAGAAGTCCCAGCAAGCGATGATTTGTCGGGTGCCGCACTAGATCAGATGGAAACTCCAGATGCCACAATCTTTTTAGAGGAAGGAGATTTTGAAATGGATGCGGCAGTAGATTTTGGCGATTAAACCAAAGTAGATTTATTGCATCAAAAAAACCTCGGGAATTTCCCGAGGTTTTTTTATTCAAAGGAACGAATGTCTTTAATTGCAATTTTGGTTTATTGTGAATATCAAAAATTCAACGCAATGACATAGTTGGTCGAATCCAAATGTAAGCCAAAACTAAAATGGGTTAGGAAGAGGAAGGTGTTGCCTCTTGGTCCAAAACATCAATACACCACCCGCGAAACCAATCCCCGAATGCCCATGTCCACCACCGTATCCCCAGCCAAAGGCTCGTACACATTGTTGCCCCCACTTTCCTTCCATTCAAAACTCTGATTGGTCGATAAACTCACCACCACCTCAATGTCTCCATTGCTCTGTGGGTTTATGTTCAAGGCCTGATCAAAAGGACCAGTAACCACGCAGCTTCCCGCCGGGATCGGGCTCGATTGCCACAGCGGATTCGGAACCGTGGTGGCTCCCGGAGGAGCCTGCCCGGAACTCAACTGAGCCGGATAGCCTGGAATGCTGGCCTCAAATGCCCAGTACCCCTGCTGTTTATTGCTGTTCAAGGTTTCCGAAAGGGTTTTTACCAAATGACTTTTAATAAAGGTGTTGTAGCCAATAAAACTGGCAATGCTGGCCGTGCCATTTAATGTCACCGGAACTTGGGGAGGGCCCACCCGAAACGAGATATCGTAGTTCTGATAGGCCAACGATACCCGAATCCAAGAATATGCTCCCACAGGAACCTGACTCAGGGGAATTTCAAAAAACACCTCGTTGTCCTTCACCATCACCAAGCTATCAAACAAAATTGCCTGGCTGCCTCCTTGTGCGGTTGAGGCAGTTTGGTACAAAACGGCACCCTGACCTAAAAGCGTGTAGGGGCTTGAAGCCAGTTCAATGTAATGCACGGCAATGCTGTTAAACCGAGGATTTTGAGCCCGGTTTTGGGCCGGCATGATGGCCGGTTCTCCAATATTATTTAACCTCTGCTGGGTAGAATCCAGCCGCATTCTAAACCGCAACATCGGTTCCGTGGCCTCTTCGCCACAGGCAAAAAGAAGAGAGGATAAAAACAGCAAAAGAAGGTAACGCATAAAATGGAGTTTAATGGATTAAATGTAGTAGATTCTGCCTGTACATTGTTCAAATAGGTCAACATTTAATACTGCAGAAATGGGGTTTATGCCCTTTTAATGAATTGAATACGGGGTTTACCCATTCAATGGGGCATCAACCAGCAGAGGCAATATGGCCAAATACCCCCTAAATCGGTGATTTTTACACTATTTAATATCTGTTCTGCTCGGAATTTATCACCTTTGTCCTATGGAATTGCTTCCCAACATCCATATTGCCGTTCGCCAACCCTTGATGCGCTACGCGCTCGAAGCCCTGTGCCGTCAGCAACCCGCCTTCGGAGAAATCAGTTTGGCCTCGGAATTGACAGAATTGGAAGGAGCCGCCGGGCTGTTAAACTTCTGCCGGGAAAATGAGGTGCGCGTTCTTCTGCTGGACGACCGCTTTGCCCAGTTGTTCGAACACAGCGAAACCCCAGCCGAGGTTAAAGAATTGTTGGCCGCCATCCCAACCATCCTGATTTCAGGCCAATCTGCCGAATGGATTTATCACATTCATAAAGTGGGTGTAGTCGGTCTGCTTACCACCGAAGCCCTGCTTCAAGAGGTGACCGAAGCCATTTATGCAGCCGCCAACGGAGTTCGGTTTTTTTCTCCCTCGGTAGTTGAAATATTAATCCAACAATCTCGGCACATGGCCGCAGGGCCGCGACCAAGCACCCAAGAAAATTTGTCGGAACGCGAAACAGAAATCTTAACGCTCGTGGCCGAGGGCCGATCTTCCCGCGAAATTGCCGATCAGCTTCACCTTAGCCACCATACCATCAACACCCACAGAAAAAACATTCTGAAAAAGCTGGCTTGCAAAAGCGCTGCTGAGTTGATGAATTACGCCTATTCCAAAGGGCTCATCGAAAAACACTAAGTTTGTAGGCCCATGGCCTCAAAACCCAACATCCGCAGTTTCTCATTGGAGGAATTAATCGCCTTTTTTACAGAGCGCGAAGAACCGGCTTTCCGGGCAAAGCAAATCCACCAATGGCTCTGGCAAAAGCACGTGCATCACTTCGACCAAATGACCAATGTGTCAAAGCCCCTAAGGGCGTTTTTGGAATCGCATTTTGACCTGCTGCATTTACACCCTAAGACAGTTCAAAAATCAACAGACGGAACGGTAAAGTCGGCCCTTGCCCTGCACGATGGAAAGGTGGTTGAATCGGTGTTGATTCCCAAAGGAAAACGCATGACCGCTTGCATTTCAAGCCAGGTGGGCTGCTCCTTAGACTGCTCTTTTTGTGCCACCGCCCGCCTAAAGATGGCCCGCAATTTAATGCCCGACGAAATCTACGATCAGGTGGTGGAAGTTAGACAACAAGCCATAGAACATTTTCAAACTCCCCTTACCAACATTGTTTTTATGGGCATGGGCGAACCGCTGCTCAATTACAAAAATGTAATTTCAGCCATCGACCGGATAACCCATCCCGACGGATTGGGGATGTCACCCCGCCGAATCACATTAAGCACCAGCGGCATCGCAAAAATGATTTATAAAATGGGCGACGAGCAGGTGCGATTCCGCTTGGCCCTTTCCCTACATGCCGCAACCGACGAAAAGCGAAGCAAAATCATGTCCATCAACGACAGCAATTCGCTGGATATGCTGGCCGATGCCGTGCTTCACTTTTACGAATCCACAGGCAACCGCGTTACCTACGAATATGTCTTATTACGGGATTTCAACGACACCGATGAAGATGCCCGGGCACTAGAGCGCTATTGCCGACGCGTCCCCTGCCGAGTCAATTTAATTGAATACAATCCCATTGACGGGGGAGAATTTGCCGCCAGCACCGATGAACAGACGCGGCGGTTTATTGACATTTTAGAAAGGGGCGGAGGGCGCGTTAGCTTACGCCGAAGCCGTGGAAAAGACATTGATGCCGCCTGCGGACAACTGGCAAATAAATAAGGGGAGCTCCCACCGACCTTCATCACTATTTCCCCATCCCCACGAAAATTCTACCTTAGTGGAATGGAATTGCACAGCATCCTTGAACTTTCAGAAGCCCGGTATCGCGTACATCTTTTACGCCCGTACGACCTGAGTATTCCCGTAGGCCCGAATGGGCAGCACCCCCGCGCTTGGTGGGCCGCAGATTTGCGCTTCCAGCCGGTTGAAACCGAACATTTTATCGGCTCGGTCGCGGCAGGAGCCCCCGTCAACTTCAGAGATGTTTTTATAAATCCGCATGGGCATGGCACGCATACAGAAAGTGTTGGGCACATCGATATTGGAGTGCAGCCAGCACATCTGGCATTGTCCTCGCCCTGGCACCTGGCTCGGCTGATTAGCGTTCAGCCAACTCCCATGGGCGAAGACCAGGTTGTTTTACCCGAACAGCTTCAGCCCGCGCTTGAATCGCCCGAAATCACAGCATTGGTTCTGCGCACCCTGCCGAACGGGAATGACAAACTTCGAAAAGACTACTCCGGAACCAATCCACCGTATTTGCACCCCGACTGTGGACTGCAGTTGAGAAAGGCCGGAATTGAACATCTGTTGTTGGATTTGCCATCGGTTGATAGGGAAAGCGATGAAGGAAAACTGCAGGTGCACCATGGTTTTTGGAACCATCCGGAGGCCCCCCGGACCAACGCCAGCATTACCGAAATGATTTATGTGCCCGATGAAGTGGAAGATGGCCTGTATTTGCTTCATTTGTCGGTGTTGCGCTGGGAAAACGATGCGAGTCCCAGCCGCCCGGTGTTGTACCCCTTAAGTCAGATTTAATGTACTTGGACGACATCCGGGACTTTTGCCTTGGGCTTGGAGAGGTAAATGAGGGATTTCCCTTCGATAAGCGCACCTTGGTTTTTAAAAACCCCGGAGGCATGTTTTGCTTGTTGGACATCGAGTGGGAAGAAAAGACCTTAAACCTAAAATGCGACCCAAACCGTGCCGTTGTGTTGCGGGAAGAATGGCCCGATCAAATCCGTCCGGGCTGGCACATGAACAAGGTGCATTGGAACACCATTGATGCCGACGGACTTCCCGACCAACTAATCCGGGAAATGATTCAGCACAGCTATGATTTGGTGGTTAAAAAGGCATTAAATAAAAGGGGAAAGAACAAATAATTTAGTGTAGTCTAAATAATTTAATTTAAATTCCCATCTGGGAAATTTTTCAATCCCAAAATATCCCTAAAATTTACGCCTCCCTCGGCGAACGTTGTGGTAAAAAACGGCCGCCCAAGCCTGAACTAGGATTTTTACCACAGAGGACGCAATGTCGGCACAAAGGGCACAAAGGGAAGGTAGTGGAATCGTCCATATACGCCTGAACCGGGGCAATATAAATCGACACAGAAGGGCGCCTCCAAATCGAAAGCGCCCCCTATTTTGGCAACCCCGCACCATTCATTACCTTTGTCTCCCAATACCATGGCTGATGTACGGTAATCTTAAACAACACCTAGCCCAGGAACTGTCGGGCATTCAGGAAGCAGGCCTGTACAAGCAGGAACGCATCATCACCAGCCCACAGGCGGCTGAAATTCAACTGAGCAGCGGGCAAAAGGTCCTTAACTTTTGCGCCAACAACTACCTGGGATTGTCTTCGCACCCTCGGGTATTGGAGGCCGCACATCAGGCTCTGGAAACACACGGTTTTGGCATGTCTTCCGTACGGTTTATCTGCGGCACCCAAGACATTCACAAAACATTGGAAAAAAAAATCGCCGAATTCCTAGGTACCGAAGATACCATCCTCTATGCCGCCGCCTTTGATGCGAACGGAGGCGTTTTTGAACCCCTGTTCAGCGAAGAAGATGCCATTATTTCCGATGCCCTAAACCATGCCTCTATTATTGATGGCGTTCGGCTTTGCAAAGCCAAGCGGTACCGCTATGCCCATTCCAACATGCAGGAATTGGAAGCCTGCTTGCAGGAAGCTCAGGCCCAGCGATTCCGCATCATTGTTACCGACGGGGTATTCAGCATGGATGGAGATATTGCCCGACTGAATGAAATTTGCGATTTGGCCGACAAATACGATGCGTTGGTGATGGTGGACGAATGCCATTCTACCGGATTTATTGGGAAAACAGGCCGGGGCACCCACGAGCACCACGGAGTAATGGGCCGGGTTGACATCATTACCGGTACCCTAGGAAAATCCCTAGGCGGTGCCATGGGAGGTTTTACTACCGGTCCAAAAGAAATTATTGAAATGCTTCGGCAACGCAGTCGCCCCTATTTGTTCTCCAACAGCTTGGCTCCAGCGATTGTGGGCGCCTCCATTGCTGTCTTTGATATGCTGTCAGAGACCACCGAACTGCGCGACCGGCTGATGGAAAATGCAGAGTACCTGCGCAGGGGCTTGCAGCAGGCAGGATTTGATATTAAACCCGGCGAAGCCGCCATTGTTCCGGTGATGCTGTACGATGCGCCCTTGAGCCAGCGATTTGCCCAAGAACTGCTAACGGAAGGCATTTATGCCATTGGTTTTTACTATCCTGTCGTGCCCAAGGGCGAGGCTCGAATACGGGTTCAGCTGAGTGCCGCGCACACCCGCGCTCAGCTTGACCAAGCCCTGGAAGCGTTTGTCCGCGTCGGCAAAAAATTAAACGTAATTTCATAAGCCATGGTACATTCCATGACCGGTTTTGGAAGCGCCTCAGGGCCGGTGGGAAGCCGAAAGCTGCAAATAGAAATCCGCAGTCTAAACAGCAAAGGCTTTGATGCTCAGTTAAAATTGCCTCAGGAGTTCCGAGAGTTTGAGGGCGAGATTCGTCAATTGGCCGCTCAAGCCTTGGAGCGTGGAAAAGTAGACCTGTGGTTTCAATGGGACGATCAGGCTCAGGCTCAGCCCGCCTTCAACGAAGAAAGGCTGTTGCAGTACATATCTCGTTTTAAGCATATTTCCGCACGGATTGGTTTGCCCGATTCCGATTGGTTGGGACTTGCCTTGCGCATGCCAGATGTATTGGCCAATGCCCCAGCTTCCTTGAGCGACGAGGAGTGGCAGCAAGCCAAAATCTTAGTTGAACAGGCTCTGCAGAACACCCAGCGCCACCGCCGAGCTGAAGGCGAGGCCATGGCACACAGCTTGAAACAAAACATCAGCCTAATTCAGGAGCGCTTGAATCAGCTGGACCCCTTGGATTCGGGTCGAAAGCAGCGGGTGCGTGAACGCCTGTTGAAGGCATTGGAAGAAGCTCGGTTGAATACCGATTCTGGCGAAAACCGCCTGGAGCAGGAAATGCTGTTTTACCTTGAAAAATGGGACATCAGTGAGGAGAAGGTTCGCCTGAGTACCCATTGTGCCTACTTTGCAGAGACCATGAACGGCACCGAAGCGGCGGGGCGCAAACTCAACTTCATCGCACAGGAAATGGGACGAGAAATCAATACCATTGGTTCAAAGAGCAATGAGGCGGCCATGCAGCGCTGTGTCGTCGAAATGAAAGACGAACTAGAGAAAATCAAAGAACTAGTATTGAACATCTTGTGAGCGGAAAGGTTGTCATATTTGCTGCTCCCTCGGGGGCGGGTAAAACCACCATATCGAGGTACATATTGGCGCAGTGCGGCAACTTGGAATTCAGCGTATCGGCGGCCACGCGGCCACCTCGGAACCATGAACAGCATGGGCGCGACTACTTTTTTATGACTCAGCCGGAGTTTGAAAAACGCATAGAAAATCAGGAGTTTGTGGAATGGCAGGAGGTGTATCCTGGTCATTTTTATGGCACCTTGCACAGCGAAGTCAACCGCATTTGGGGCAAGGGGCATCATGTGGTTTTTGATGTAGATGTGCAGGGCGCCTTGAATTTAAAGCGCATTTATGGGGATCGGGCCTTGGCGATATTCATCATGCCGCCGAGCATTGACGTGCTTGAAAAGCGGTTGCGGAGTCGCCGCACCGAGGACGAAAAATCGATACACATCCGGTTGGCGAAGGCCGAAAAGGAAATCTCTACCTACCGGGGCTTTGATCGCTTGTTGGTGAATAGCCGTTTGGTCAAGGCTCAAAGCCAGGGATTGGCGATGGTGCGCGAATTTTTGAAGTAAAAGAGTTTTTTGAAAAACAGCGGGTCAGGCTTGGGAGGTAGATTTTACCACCAAGTCCACCAAGGCAGGCGCAAAGTTCACAAAGCAGGGGTTGAAGGAAAGCCTGGTCGTTTTGACCTTAGCTATCTGTGGGATAAAGACAACCATACCCATCCGAAAATTGCGCCTATCTTTGTTTGATAACGGTTTTTTATTTGCTGCTTTGAATCTGTCTGAAAAACGAGTTGCTTTATTAACTACACGTTCAGCGGAGATTGCTCCCTGGGCCAAATCATTTTCAACCTTAAAGCTGGAGTTATTTGAACGTTTGTTTGAATTGGAGGAGTGGTTTGAGACTGGGGATGTTCTTTTAGCGCACAATACAAGTCAAATTGTGCCCAGCCATCTACTTCAGAAGGCCTCGATGGCCCTAAACATACATGCTGGACCGCCAGAATTTCCCGGTCGGGATCCGCACCATTGGGCCGTGTACCGCCAAGCAAAGGAATATGGAATTACTGCCCATTTTATGGAAGAAAAGGTAGATGCCGGTGACATTATTGAGGCCATTCGTTTTCCGATTCAACCTTTAGATACCCCTCTGGCACTGTTGCACAAGGCGAATGATTTGGCTTTGAATTGCATGGCTGACGTATTGAAGAGAATAGATGCCAATCAGCCCCTATTACCCATACCGGAAAGTTGGGCACCCTACAAAACCAGGCGCCGCGATTTTTTAGAAATTTGCGATGTAACAGAGGTTTGGGACGATGTTGAGGAAATGCAACGGCGCATCAAAGCCTTTCATGTACCGGGGCATAATAACTTGTATTACCGTATTGGTAATGAGCGGGTTTACTTGTTTGGGAGGGATTGAGGGCGGTGCGAAAGACCGGTCAGTTGAAGGCTTTTCGGGCCGTTTTTTACCCCCAAGCCCATCAAGGTAGCCGAAAAGATTCACAAAGATGTTGGGGTTGAACGAAAACGCGGGCGTTTTGACTACACCTCCTCTGTGCCCTTTGCGCCGCCTTTGGGCCCTTTGTGGTAAAGAAAAAACATCAACGTATGGGCCCCTTGCCTCTACCAAGTAATAATAACTTGCCCATTGCCGCTTTGAAACCCTCCGGTGGTGGTAGTGTTTGAACCGGAGTTGTAGGAGCCGCCGCCCCCTCCACCATAGTAATAGGTAGAACCTCCAGCCCCACCGCCGGAGTAGCCCCCTCCAGCCCCAGCAGCATGTTGCGGATTGCTGCAGCAGCTTGCTCCACTGCCCCCACCCCCACCGTATCCCCCATTTCCGCCATATGCGGTGGCCAATTTCCCTGCCGGATTTTGAACGATAGAGATCCAACCTTTTCCTCCCGCCGAACCACCATATCCATCTTGTCCGGCGGTACCTCCCGGTGCATTGCTAAAGGCATCGTGGCTTCGGCTTCCGCTTCCGGCATTGGAGGTAACTCCGTCTTTTCCATAATAATGGGGCGCCCCATTGTTGGTAAGGCAAGAGCCACCACCACCACCTGCGGCAATAAGTGGCTGATTTGTTTGTCCTTGTATCCAGACAAAGCTTCCGCCGCCCCCGCCGCCCCCGCCATTGGCCGAGTTGCCGCCTGTAGCATTAATGCCCTTTTGGCCTACGATAATTTGAAGGACAGTGCCGCCAGACACATTAAATGTACCCACCATTCGTGCGCCCTTTCCCCCCAATTGCTGTGGAATTAAATCGATGTTGTCACCCCCTTGTGCCCCACGGCAATCAATACTCACCGAAGAAACACAGGCAGGAACGGTAAAACTTTGAATGGCTCCGGTGTAGTTAAAGGTTTGGGTTCCCGGGGGGCAATTAATCACCGTTACCGCAGTTGTACTAGAGTCTTGGCATTGTGCATTCAGGGTTACCCGATGAAATACATTGGGGTTTCCGGTTTGGCTCCAGCTTGCGATTGGGTTGTAGG
>JAQCBQ010000074.1 GCA_027621385.1 Bacteroidota bacterium
AGGCCTAAATTCATTCATCGCTGACTGCAGTAGCACAATGGCTTCTTCTTGCTGATTTAAGTCAAACGCCATCAGCCTGGCATAGCGAACCATGAGTTGGGCTGAGTTGGAACTGGAAGGCAGGACCTTTAAGGTTGCTTGATATGCCCGACTCAATTGAAGCAATTGTTCCCCAGTCAATCGGCCGTCCCAACGCAGCCAATCTTCCATGTTTTGAACCTCAGCAATACGGGCCTCAATATAGTAAGGGCTTTGTTCTCCTAAACCTGCCACAAGCGAAAAGCATGAATTGGCCACCTCATAGGCTTGTTGTTCCTGGCAAATCATCCCAAGGTCAAGTACTAGGCGGCCCTCCGACCCATTGCGCTGGTCAATGGCCTTGGCATGAGTGAATGCCTGAGAAAAATTGGCTTCGTGTATAAAAATCCACATCAATAGCGTCGCAAACTCCGTTTCATCCGGATTCTTTTGCAACTCAGCAATAAATGCCTGCTTAATCGCCATATTGACCGGCGCATCTGCCTCTTCTGCCAATAAATTAACCAAACGGGTTTTAACGCCCTCGTAATAAGAAATAGAAACTTTCAGCAGCTGAATAAGTTGGGTAGCCGCCATTTCCGGCTGATTATCAGAGATGTAAAAATCAACCAACTTATATAAAGCCAGAGGGTTCCGCCCATTCTGCCTTTGCCAATCCTCCACCACTTGAATGGCCAATTTTCCATGTCCCTTCGTGGCGAGCAAGTTGGCAAGCTCCTCAGTCGAACGAAAGTTGGCCGGCATATTTCGGTTCCACTGCTTCATGGCCTTTTCAGCCAGTTTAGGCTTTCCAAACCTCAAATGAAAGTCCACATATACACCCAAGACCTCAGGAATATCTGGATACTTACGGTGGTGTTTATCCAATAGAGCCTCTGCATGCTGGATCTTTTCCAATCCGATATAAATTTGAATCAGAGTGGTAAAATACACATGCCGGTCTGGTCTTTGTTGGTAAAACCGTTCATAAAAAGATTGAGCCTTTTCCAATTCGCCCTGCTCTAAATAAACCTGGGCCACTTGAACCTCTTGATTGGTTTGAGCAACCATTGGGAAGCCGGATAAAAAGGAAAAAGTTAGCCCAAGACAGCACCGAATTCCTGGCTTAAAATCAAGCTGAAACCAGAGAGAGCTAAGCCATCCTATGCACCGCAATAAACCAGGTTCAATGTTCATACGAAGAAAACGCAGATGGAAGGCGATTATTTTAGAATTTCAAAACCCGTGTACGGACGAAGAACAGCTGGAATTCGTACCCCCTCTTCCACTTGGTGGTGCTCTAAAATAGCAGCCAAAATCCTGGGCAGGGCAAGAGAGCTCCCGTTTAGGGTGTGTACCAACTGAGGTTTGCCCTCCGATCCCCGGAAGCGCAACATCAGTCGATTGGCTTGAAATGTTTCAAAGTTTGAAACACTACTTACCTCCAACCAACGTTGCTGAGCACCTGAGTACACTTCAAAATCATAGGTTAATGCAGAAGCAAAACCCATATCTCCCCCACATAATTTTAATAACCGATATGGAAGTTCCAGGGAATTAATCAGTTCCTCTACGTGTAAAACCATATCTTCCAGGGCCTCATATGAAGTTGTCGGATGGCAAATTTGAACGATTTCTACTTTATCAAACTGATGCAATCGATTCAGGCCACGCACGTCTTTACCGTAGGAACCTGCCTCGCGACGGAAACAGGGAGAATAGGCTGTGCATTTTACAGGCAGAGCCGATTCATCTAGAATGGTATCTCTAAACAAATTGGTAACAGGAACTTCAGCAGTTGGAATCAAATAAAATCCATCGTCCTGTACATGATACATTTGACCTTCCTTATCCGGTAGCTGTCCGGTTCCAAATCCAGAATCTTCATTCACCATAAAAGGCACTTGCACCTCGGTATAGCCTCTTTTTGTATTAAAATCAAGAAAATATTGAATTAAGGCTCGTTGCAGGCGAGCTGCACCGTCCCAATACACCGGGAAGCCGGCACCGGTTACTTTAACTCCAGCCTCAAAATCAATCCATTTCTTTTTGGCCACCAAATCCCAATGGGGTTCAGCCTTGTCCCAAATGGATTGAGCCGCCTCATGCACCCGAACAACTTCATTCGATTTGGCATCCAGCCCAGAGGGTACAGATTGGTGTGGGGCATTGGGTATACCCAATAAGCAAGAGCGTATTTCAGTTTCCAGGCTTTCAGCCTGATCCGCTAACGCGGGTATTTCTCCTTTAAGACTTGCTGTTTTTTGTTTTGCCGCCTCTGCTTGTTCATGATTTCCTTCGCGAATTAAACCTCCAATTTGTTTTGACAGGGCATTCAGTTCGGCTTGTTGATGTTCCTTTTTTTGAAGAACCTCACGGTGTTGCCGGTCCAATTGCAATACATGGTTGACTAAGCTTTCAGCATCCAGTCCACGCTTGTTCAACCGTAGTATCCAAGTTTCGGAGTTTTCCCGTAAATCTGCTAAACGTAGCATATGGCATTTTTTTTATAAAAATAATGAAGCCCAGGTATTCTGAGCTGAAACAAAAACAGCTTCCTAAGGGAAGCTGTCGATAAAAACGATAAACCTTCCGAATTACTCGTTGGGAATAACAGAAACATACGATTTGTTGTCACGGCGTTTGCGAAAAGAAACCGTTCCGTCGACCAAAGCAAAAAGAGTATGATCTTTACCTAGGCCAACATTCAAGCCTGCGCGATGGCGGGTTCCGCGTTGGCGCACTAAAATGTTTCCTGCGACGGCTGCCTGACCTCCAAAAATTTTAACGCCCAACCGCTTGCTTTCTGATTCACGTCCGTTTTTTGAACTACCTACACCTTTTTTATGTGCCATGATGAATAGATTTTTTGGATTAGATACGAATTCCGGCCACTTTAACTTTGGTAAAGGCCTGCCGGTGGCCATTCAATTTTTGATACCCTTTGCGACGCTTCTTCTTAAACACAAGTACCTTATCTCCTTTCACATGAGAAAGAACTTGTAAGCTGACAGCTGCTCCTTCAATGGTAGGAGCGCCAACCTGAACTGATCCGTTTTTGTCAATCAATAAAACATCGTTCACTTCAACTGTCGAGCCTTCTTCTGCGGCCAACCGATGAACATAAATTTCTTGATTCTCTTCAACTTTAAACTGTTGACCGGCTATTTTCACAATCGCATACATACGCTTAGAGATATAAGGGGAGGCAAAGGTATCGTTTTAAATTCGCAATTCCAAACAAAAGCGATGTCTAATTCAAGTTTGCTGTAATTTCAAAATCAACTCTGGAATTTAAGCTGGTGTATAAGGCTTTTAATTCCGGCGACTGCACCAAATCGATTAAGCTATATGGATACAGCGGCTTCTTAGTTCCGCCTGCGGCGACCTTAAGTCGTTTGGAATTGATTCGGCGCAGGGAAATATATTTCAAAATTGCTTTGGCACGCGCAATATCTTGTTTTATCATGTCCGAGGGGGCTGAGCTTGCAAAGTGAACAGAGACAGCCAATTCAATGCTCGGATTCAGCCGTAAAAAATCGGCTAGGGAGTCCAAAGCCGGAACCGACTCACTGGAAAACCCATTTCCATTTTCATTAAAAGGCAGATCCCTAAGGCGGTAAACCAAACCTTTACTCAACAAAACCCCTGAAAGATTCCAGGACCCGGAAGCAAGCTCGTTGGAAATAGAATCAATCTGTTCCATTGGTGTCAGCGCAGACTGACTCCTCACCATGCCAGAAAAGCAAAATGGAAAACAGAAAATTAGAAACGCAATCCGGCACATAATTTAAAAAGGACCAGTGAGCTGTACTGGATTCGAACCAGTGACCTCTACCCTGTCAAGGTAGCGCTCTAAACCAACTGAGCTAACAGCCCCTTGAGATACATTGTTTAATTTTTGGGAATTCGAAGGTATCTAAAATTATTGAAAAAACGACCAATGCACTGCGTCGCGTTTGAGCCTCAACTTCAAATTGCGCATTTCCTCCATTCAAAAATCGAACAATGGCGTCCTAAAAATGGAAATTTTAAAATCAATCATTCAAAGTTAGGCCATTGTTAAAGACCTAAAAAGGTTTGCACATTAGAGTCAAAGAACGTAAATTTAACCCAAAATTTAATTAAAGGTGTTAGAACTAAATCCCTAACATTTTGATTTTTAACCGCCAAGCTATGATTAAACGGATTCTACTCGCTACCGTTTCCCTTCTGTTCTTTTTTGAAACCAAGGCTCAATTAAACCAAGATTGCCCGAATGCCAATTTTGCCATGGGTGATTTTACAAACTGGGGTGGATATACCGGAACCTGTTGTCCCATCAATTTACCAAACGTGGGAATTGTTCCTGGTCGGCATACCATTATGAATCCGGGCACAGACCCAATCGTTCCTGCACTTCAAACTGTACCGAATGGATTTTCCCAATCGGCCCGCTTGGGAAATTCAAGTTCGGGAGCACAAGCAGAAGCATTGGAATATTCTTTAAATGTGACTGCTCAAAACTCGTTGTTCATCTACGAATTTGCGGTTGTAATGCAAGACCCAGGGCACTCTGTTACCCAACAACCTAGGTTTGAATTGCAAGTTATTGACCCCTTCGGACAAGTTATTCCTTGCACTTATTATCAAGTGGCAGCCGGCAACGGGATTCCAGGCTTTCAATCGTATTCGGGAGGGGTTTGGAGAAACTGGGCTCGGGTGGGTGTGAGTTTAGCAAGTTATATAGGCCAAACCGTGACCATTCAGGCTAAAACAGGAGATTGCTCTTTGGGAGGCCATTACGGTTATGGTTATTTGGTGGCCGATTGTGCCCCCTTGCAAATTGATATTCAGTATTGCATTGGCGATACCAGTGCGGTGTTGGTTGCCCCAGCAGGGTTTTCATCGTACCAATGGAGTAACGGTGTTACCGGCCCCACCGTTGTTGTAACAAATCCACAACAAGGCCAAAGTCTTAACTGCGTCATTACATCTGCATCAGGTTGCACTGCCACCTTGACCGCTGTAGTAAACCCCATCACTGCATTTGCGGGTTTTGACAATATTTTTATGTGCGACGATATGTCATTGATGAGCGACACCTCGTATGCATTAAATGGGCAAATCACCAAATGGGCTTGGGACTATGGAGATGGAAGTCCTTCCTTTCAAGACAGTGCACAAAATCCAATGCACTTGTTTCCTGGACCCGGCACGTACAATGTGACTCAAATTGCAATTTCTAGCGCTGGTTGCCGCGATACCATAACCTTGCCGGTAACTGTATTCCCAAAACCTGAATCCAATTTGTTGCTTCCCGACCCCTGTGGGTTGACTCATTCCTTTACGAGCTTAGCTACCATTGACAGTTTAGGTTCAAATGGAAACTGGGCAGGGAATACCATTATTTCTCATGCCTGGAATTTTTTAGATACTACCGGAGTTCAAGTTGGAGCCTCAGTTGATACCAATCCCCAATTCACTTTCCCTCAACCTGGTTATTATGACATTCAATTGGTTGTAACCGATTCATTGGGGTGTACTGATACCATTACTCAGCCTTTTTTATCGGTAGGAACGCCAGTAGCTGATTTTACTTTTTCAGAATTTTGTGAAGGCTTGGTGACGCCCTTCGCCGATACCTCGTTTGCAGATGGTGACACCATTACTGCTAGACTTTGGGATTTAGGCGATGGGACGCTACTGAACGATGCTCTTCTATTTGATCACATGTACCTGAACCCAGGAACTTACAATGCTCAATTAATCATCTTGACAGCCAATAACTGTCCAGATACTACAGTATACCCTGTAACTGTTTTCCCAAATCCCGTAGCCAATTTTACTGTTGATTCGGCCTGCTCCGGCGATGCCACCAACTTCATTAATCTAAGTATGGTGTTAAACCCCGATTCGGTTACAGGAAGCGCTTGGGTTTTCAATACCGGAGTTGGAAGCAGCACCCAAACCAATCCTTCACAGATTTTCCCGGGTTGGGGCGATTACACTGCAACTTTAGCTGTAGTGACCAACAACGGTTGCGTGGATACGGTGACTCTTCCGGTGCATGTGAATCCTCGCCCCGTTATTGATTTTTCTGCAGATCCACTAGAAGGCTGTCAGCCTTTAACCGTTGATATGCTAAACAGTACTTATGTCCCTGGTCCAGATACGGTATCCGTTTGGAACTGGGCTATGGGAGATGGTGGTACAACCACGGGGGTATTACCAACCTATACCTACATGGGCGATGGAACGTTCTCCGTAACCCTAACAGCCATCACCAACCGAGGTTGCGACACCACGGTAACTGTCCCGAACTTAATCACGGTACACCCCAAACCCAATGCCGACTACGCCTGGGCCAATACCTCTGATTTCTGCTTCAAAGAAACACTGTTTACCGATAACCAGTCCACCGTCAATGCACCCTCTACAATTACCAATTACGATTGGTACGTTACCTCTCCATCAAACATCCTTTACAACGACACCAACGAGAATTTCAATCATGTATTTCCAGAAGTCGGTTCGTACGATGTTGTACTTTATATCTCAACAGAGAAAGGTTGTTTAGACACAACAACCGGAACCTTCAATGTGCTTGAACTTCCTGTGGCAGATTTTGAAACTGAGCCCTTCTGCTACTGGATTAATCAATTTACCGATCAAACCACCAAAGGAGAAGAACCCTACAACTACCAATGGAACATTGATCAAACTCCCGGTGCTGATTATTTTGTCCCCAACTTTGAACACTTTTATGCCGACAGCACCGAAGGGAATATCCCTGTAGTTTTAAGCATTACGGATGCGTTCGGATGCCGGCACGATACGACCAAAGTGATTGAAGTCAAAGGTGCCCCCGATGACTTCGACTTCCCTACAGTTTTGGTTCTTAACCCCGAAATTCAAGGAAACGATCAAGTCCAAATTGAAGATTTGTCCGTTGAATTCAATATTTGCGTCGATTACGAACTCTTTGTGTACAACCGCTGGGGGACTCTCGTCTTCAAAACCCAAAACACCACGGTTCAAGAAGGTGGAATTCCCGATGAAGATTGCATCGCTTGCTTTAGAGGTTTACACCAAGATGGAACAGAGTTGACTAATGGGGTTTACCATTACATTTTGAAGAGTGAGAAAAGAGATATTACCAAACAAGGTTTCATCTCTATTTTCAAGCGGCAATAATTTCAAATTCCAAAGCCCAATTTGATTGCTCAAATTGGGTTAGCAGAACCATCTAGGCTTTGGCTTGTTGTTTAGAGGTATGGAGTCATCTGCCGAAAAAAAAGTTGAGTTTGTAAATCCCATAGATCCGGAAGCTGTGGCAGAAAATCCGGCCTTCTTGCCCTATGCTCATACCGTAGGAGGAGCCGTAATCCGTCCGGAAGATAAAGGTAAGCTGCAAGGCCGAGCCATTACGGCCATGGAGCAGCAAACCCAAAGGCAGATGAAACAGCTGTACGAACAAATGGACTTATTGGCCAAACAAGCAAAAATGCTCCAAGCCAGAGTCGATGTTTCCTACAAAATTTACCAGGCTGGTTTATCGTTTGAGCCGGTAATTGGTCAGGTTTATTTTTTTTATCAGCGTGACAATGGCAGCCATTTGGTGTCAATGATTTCTCCCGACGAATGGGGACGAAGCCTAAGCAAACCGGAATGTTTGGCCAAAATTCAATTGCTGGGTGACCACACCTGGGAAGTCTTAGAATCGTATTCGGAAGAAATTTAATCGGTTGCAGATACAAAATATCTTTCAGCCCTACCAAAAACTGCCTACCTTTGACGTATGCAAAATGAACCAACAGATTCAGAGAATCAATTGAATATCGAATTGCCAGAAGATGTGGCAGGAGGAATATATGCCAACCTGGCTATCATAGCGCATTCGCCCAGCGAGTTTGTCCTTGACTTCGTGAATGTAATGCCAGGTATGCCCAAAGGCAAAGTCCGTTCCCGAATAATAATGACTCCCGAACACAGCAAACGCTTGCTCACCGCGCTAAGAGATAATATTTCTAGATATGAGCAATCGTTTGGCGAGATTAAAAATCCAAACGCAGATGGAAATGACGGTAGCAACTTTCCCTTTCCATTTGGAGGTCCGCAAGGCATGGCCTAATTCTCCACATCCTTTTTTATGTCTTACCTTCTTGGATGCCCTATCTCAGACGAAAAGTGGAGAATGTGCGTATCTTTACCCCGTTAAAAAAAGAACATGAAATCCACAGCCTTAAAGGAAAAGCACCTAGAGCTAGGAGCAAAAATGGTCGCATTCGCCGGTTATGAAATGCCCTTGCAATATGCTGGACTCTTGCCTGAACATCATGCAGTACGCCAAAAAGCGGGGATTTTTGATGTTTCCCATATGGGAGAATTTTTCATTTCAGGCCCCCAGGCTTTTGATCTTCTTCAATTCGCTACGTCCAACGATGTCAGTAAATTGAGTCCAGGAAAAATTCAATATTCATGCCTGCCCAACGACCAAGGTGGAATTGTAGATGATTTATTGGTGTATCAAATGGATGAAAATCGCTACATGTTGGTGGTGAATGCATCCAACATTGAAAAAGATTGGGAAAGACTTAAAGCCTTAAATGAAGATTTCGGAGCCGAAATGGAAAACCGGTCTGATTCAATTTCATTGCTTGCTGTTCAAGGACCAAAAGCCATTGATGTTTTGCAAGGACTCACCGAAACGGACCTGAGCCAAATTCCATACTATACCTTTAAAATTGGAAGTCTAGCGGGGATTTCAGATGTCATCATTTCCAATACAGGATATACCGGAGCGGGCGGATTTGAATTGTACATCAGCAATGAAGATGCCCCAACCCTTTGGGATGCCATTTTAGAGGCGGGCAACACCGTTGGACTATTGCCAGCTGGACTTGGGGCCCGTGACACACTCAGAATGGAAATGGGATTCTGCTTGTATGGGAACGATATTGACGACGGTACCAGTCCTTTGGAAGCTGGATTGGGCTGGATTACCAAGTTGGACACCAATTTTGTGAATTCAACGCATTTAAAAGAACAAAAAGCAGCAGGATTGCAGAAAAAATTGGTTGGCTTTAGGATGTTAGATCGGGGAATTCCAAGGCATGGTTATCCCATTCAAAATAGCTCAGGAGAACCCATTGGAGAGGTACGCAGCGGAACTCAAAGCCCAACATTAGAAAAGGCCATTGGCATGGGATATGTATCCCTAATTAATTCCAATCCCGGAACGCGGATATGGATTGAAGTTAGAGGGAAATCTCTTGAGGCAGAAGTCGTTAAATTACCTTTTATCTAAATCGATAATTGGCTCCGAAAATAAATATTTGCCTGAGTCCAGATTTATACCCTAGGTATGCGGACGGAGATGCAATCGTTGTCGTCGTAGATGTTTTTCGCGCTACAAGTGCAATTGCAACAGCCTTGTACCATGGTGTAAAAGCCGTTCGTCCGATTGCAGGTTTAGAAAACTTCGAAAGATTTCCTAGACATGAACAGCGCGTTTGGGCTGCAGAACGTGGAGGTCAATGCGTTGATGGATTTGATTTGGGGAATTCACCACTCGATATGATTGCCAAATCAAGCTTCCTGAAAGGAAAAGAACTGGTATTGTCAACAACCAATGGCACCCAAGCCATAGAGTCAGCACGTAAGAACAGCGGCCTAATCACAGGAGCCTACGTAAATATTTCGGCTGTAGTTGATTTTTTAGTTCAGAGGAACGAATCCGTGCTGTTTATTTGTGCCGGCTGGAAAGGAAGGGTGAACCTGGAAGACAGTTTGTTTTGCGGAGATGCATCGAGACGTTTGCTTCAGCATGGCTTTGAGCTGGATTTGGATGCCGATGCCGTACTGATGTGCATGCAAATCGCTGAAATCGCTGAAGCAAATCGAATGGAATACCTGAGGCAAAGTTCGCACCGTATACGCTTAAAGAATCTAGAACTGGAGGAGGATGTGGTCTATTGCCTAACGGAGGACATTGCGCCTGTGGTTCCCATTTTTGAAAAAGATGGGCGATTGTTGCCGGTCTAAAAACTGAGATTTCCTACATTTTTAGCAGTTGATTCACCCACACCAGGTTGATTCCATCGTGCAACGAGCATATTCGAGTCTCCTTTGCGAACCTTTGCGGCTCCCTTTGTGGTCTTTGTGTTAAAAAATGGCCGTTTGGCATTGAGGTCCTTTTTATCGCAAAGGGCACCATGTCGGCGCAAAGGGCGCAGAGGGGATGTGGTATATCAAACGTGTTCTGGGCTCCTTAGGCGGCCTCTGTAGTAAAGAACTGACAGCTATGCCTAAGCTGAAAAGATTACTTCTTTTCAGCGATTGGCTTTTCAATAACCACCCCCGTTGCCATAAAATCATACCCGTAGGTAGGCTCGGTAATTAGGTCGATGGAATCTTGTGGTGCCCCGGCATCCTGCGCTTTGTGTTTGAGCCATTCTACAGAATTCTCTGTTTTTTTGGCCCAACCCTTCATATACACTTTATTTCCGGCAGCATCAAGAGGCACGAAAAATCCATAATCCCAGAATTTAACGGTCATGAGGTTTCCTCCCAATTCCACATCCATCCAGCAGCCTTTGGCCTGACATACGGCCTGAATGGTAGAAACCATAGTGAGCTCAATGGAATCGCGAACCGAAAGGCTGTCTAAAACTGCTGCATCTGTTGCCGCCGATTCTATGGAAATGCTGTCTCCAAAATATTCATAAGTAACAGTAGGAGCTTCGTTGGCCGGTTTAGGCTGACAAGCTACAATACTAAGAATAATAAGTCCAGAGAAAAACGTGTACCGCATGAGATTAAACTTTAATGATTTATCGAGCTGGTTTTGGATTCGATTTTTCAATGTTCAGCAATTCCACCTTAAAAACAAGGGTAGATCCGGGTTGAATGGTAGAACCGGGAGGAGGATTCGTTCCATACGCCAAATCTGCTGGAATAATAAATCGGAAAGTAGAGCCAACGGGCATCAGCTGCAAGCCTTCAGTCCAACCGCGAATAACTCCATTCAGTGGGAACGTAGCCGGCTGACCTCGCTCATAGCTGCTGTCGAAAACAGTACCATCAATAAGGGTTCCTTCATAGTTTACAGAAACCGTATTTTCAGCGCTGGGTTTAGGCCCTTTGCCCATCACCAAGACTTCATACACCATTCCAGAGGCTGTTTTTTGCATTCCCGGCTTTTTAGCCTCTTCAGCCAAAAACGCAGCCCCTTTAGCAACGTTGCCCGCCGCGGCCTCTTCTAATTTTTTCTGGCTTTTCGCCTGAATTTGCATTTGAAATTCATTAAATGCAGCCTCCATTTCTTCTCGAGTTAGCAGAGGCTTACGAGCGGTGTCGAGCCCATCAATGATGCCTTGAATCAAGGCATTCTTATCTACCCCAAAATCCAGATTTCTAAGGTTTGCTCCCATATCCAAGCCTGCGGCATAGGAAACCTTAAGCTCAAGGGAATTGAGATCCTTCACTTCAGCTTCACCTGAAGAGGATGTTGAACAGGCAAAAAACGTCAGGGACAAACCTGAAAGGAAAAACAACTTCTTCATAAAGGTGAATTTTAAAGAGGATTAGG
>JAQCBQ010000075.1 GCA_027621385.1 Bacteroidota bacterium
CACACCATACATTTTTCGAACCCGCCCCGCCGTATCGCTCAGCAAGGTAAAGGGCAACCGGTACTTTTCGGCAAACTTCATGTGCGCTTCCGGTGAATCAGAACTGATACCCACCACCAAGGCCCCCAATTCTAAGAACGATTCAAAGGCGTCTCTAAAGCATTTCGCCTCGGCTGTGCAACCCGGCGTATCATCTTTGGGATAAAAATAAAGAACCACATTTTGGTTGGCCCGAAATTCAGAGAATTTAATGACCTGGCCATGCTGATTTTTCAATACAAAATCAGGAGCAAAATCTCCGATGGCACGCATTTTTCCCATGATTAAAGCTTAGGTTCTTAAAAGAAACATCGAAAGTAGCTCTGGAGTTAACACCGACCGATGAATTTGCCGTTAAAACATGTTAATTGGTGGATTTTCAGAGTATTGTATTTTGGCCATTGGACTTGATTTCTTGTGTCCGTCGGTCTTATTTAGAAAACATAAAGGGCATGTAAGGATGAACATGGCCCATATATTTTCATTTTTTTGGGAAGTCTAAAGGCTAGATGCGAGTCGTATTATTGTACCTTTGAACACCATGAGGGGAATCGTAGCCGAAAACATTCAAATGGCGTTTAAGGCCCTGGCAGGTCAACTGCTGCGTACGATCATCACCATTTTAATTATTGGATTTGGTATCATGTCCTTGGTAGGCATGCTGACCGCCATTGACGTTTTAAAGCAGAGCATAAATACCACATTTGCTGCCTTTGGAAGCAATTCCTTTACCATTCAAAACAAGGAGTTTTGGCAACGTGGGGGGCAAAAACAAAAGCCACATCCGTCCATTACCTTCGAACAGGCTAAACAGTTTAAAGAGCGGTTTTCTTTTCCCTCGGTGGTCAGCATTTCATCAGTAGCTACTCGAACGGGGATTGTTAAAAGCGGTTCCTTAAAAACCCATCCTAAAATTATGGTTATGGGTGTAGATGAAGAATATTTGGAGGTGGCCGGGTTTAAACTGAAAAAGGGAAGGAATTTTTCCCAACAAGAAATTCAACAGGGAAGCCCGGTAGCCATCATTGGTCAAGACATAGCCAAAACTCTTTTTAAAGACAACACCTCTATTCAAAAGGCGGTTTGGGTGGGGAAGGTTCGACTTAAGGTGGTTGGTGAAATTGAAGAAAAAGGCGCAGGTGGAGGTATGAGCAACGACCGGCAATTGTTTGTTCCACTTCGGCAACTTCAAATGTACTTTGCGGGCGATCGCGTTTCCTACGTGCTGACCGGGCGAACCAATTCGGCTGCCTTGCTGGATGAAGCCGGCAGTGAAGCCATTGGATTGTTTCGTTCGATTCGGAAAGATAAACCCGGAGAAGAAGATTCGTTTGAAATTGAGAAAAGCACAGGGCTGGTAGGCCAGGTTCTGAGTATGACGACGTACTTGCGCTTGGGGGCTTTTGCTGTAGCTCTTATAACCCTGTTGGGAGCCATGGTTGGCCTGCTAAACATTATGCTGGTTTCCGTTACCGAACGCACTCGAGAAATCGGAGTCCGAAAATCGCTGGGTGCAACCCGAAGAAGTATAGCGCAACAGTTTTTAATTGAAGCCATTGTAATTACCCAAATTGGAGGGGCTGTAGGAGTGCTACTGGGATTGGGATTGGGCAATTTGGTTTCCCTGTTCTTAGGTGGCACCTTTTTAATCCCTTGGAATTGGATTGCTTTGGCCTTTTTGGTTTGTTTTGTTACCGGAATAGGAGCTGGATTATATCCGGCACTGAAAGCCGCAAAAATGAATCCGGTAGATTCCCTCAGGTATGAATAGTTCAAACCTGTTGTTTCAAATGCTGATGCGATGAAAACCTTAGTCTACAATATTGGGCAACTTTGGCTTGCCATGCCGGGTGAACAGCCCCTGGGCGGAGTTGAAATGTCGGCATTAACGCCATTGGAAAAGGCCTGGTTTCGTTTTGAAGATGGGCTGATCACCGAAATTGGTCAGGGCGATCTTCCCTTGGCTCAGCCCCATGAAATAAGGGTGAATTGTGAAGGAGGATTGGTCTTTCCCGGTTTTTGCGACAGCCATACCCACCTGGTTTTTGCAGATTGGAGGCCTGAAGAGTTTCTGCAAAAAATAAAAGGCATGAGTTATGCCGAAATTGCCGCCGCCGGTGGAGGTATTTTGAATTCAGCTAAAAAGCTGGGCTTGGCTTCAGAAGAGCAGCTGTTTGAATCAGCCAAAAATCGCTTGGCTGAGGTGATGCGGTTTGGTACAGCTGCCATCGAGGTGAAAAGCGGCTATGGCTTAAGCCTGAACAGCGAACTGAAAATGCTCCGAGCCATAGCTCGCCTAAAGGCCTGGGCACCCATACCCATTCGGGCAACTTTACTTGGTGCACATGCCTTGCCCCAAGAATTCAAAGAGAACAGACAGGCCTACATCGATATGGTGGTTCAGGAATTGATTCCTGCAGCTTGCTCGGAAGGACTGGCAGATTACTTTGATGTGTTTTGTGATCAAGGGTTTTTTACCCAATCTGAAACAGAAGAAATGCTGAAGGCCGCTTTAAAATTGGGACTGCATTCTAAAATCCATGCCAATGAGCTGGGGTTGACCGGCGGTGTTCAGGCCGGGGTAAAGTACAATGCGCTCACCGTTGACCACCTGGAACATCTTGGGGAAGATGAAATCAATGCCCTCAAAGGCAGTCAAACCATGCCCACTTTGTTGCCAGGGACTGCCTTTTTTTTAAAAATGGAATATCCCAACGGCCGGCGGTTGTTGGATGAGAATTTACCGGTGGTTCTAGCGACCGATTACAATCCAGGTAGCTCGCCCAGCGGCAATCCATGGTTTATTTGGTCCTTGGCTTGCATATTTATGAAGTTTAATCCCCAGGAAGCTTTAGTGGCCTTAACTCTGAATGGAGCCCATGCCATGGGACTAGGAACTTCGCATGGCAGCATCTGGCCGGGAAAAGCGGCTTCGTTTGTGGTTTTGCCTACCACCCACCAATTGTCAATGATCCCATACCGATTTGGGGGCGGGTTTCACTACCGTACCTTTATACATGGGAAGGAACTCAATTCCAACTTGGATTTGCTATAGCCCTCTTCAATTCAATTTGCCTGCGTATCTTTGCTTATAATCCTAAGCATGAAACGGTACGCTCTACTTTTTTATATTCTTGGAATTGGTTTGTTTTCCTGTTCGGGGGAAGCCCCCATTCCGGTAGATAGCTACTTTCAAGGCAAATCAATTTACTTGAGTAGCGATATTGATGGGAAACATCAAATTTTCCGATGGACCCCAGATTCACTGGTCCGAATTACGTTTGAACCCGATTTTCACTTTTGGTGGCCCCGATGCCAACCCAATGGAGATCGAATGATTTGCTTTCGAGGTCCCCTGATGAACGGGCTTAGCACCAGCACATTGTGGAGGTTTAAAAAAGACGGGTCTGAGGGCGAAATGCTGATTGACCCCAGTCAATACGGTTGGTATGGAATGACCTCAGCCAACTATTCGCCCGATGGACGCTGGATTATCCTTGCCGCAGAAGTCATGGATTCCCTGGTGGGCGATGAGCGCTGGCACCTGTTTGTGTGCGACAGCATAGGTGGCAATCCAAAGCGCATTACTCCTTGGGGCCGCATGTATTATGACCCCTCATTCAGTAAATCTACGCCTTTTGGGATTGTATATTCTGCCTGGCCTGATGGAACCTTAGAGCCCTTCACCTACAACATTCGTTGGAGCCTGGAAGTCCATACCGCAAAAATAGATACCAGTGTTTGGCAATTGGTTGATGAGGTGCGTTTGACGGACGACGATGTTCTGAATGCCAACCCCATGCAAACCTCCAATGGCCAACGCATCGTTTTTTCGTTTGTAGAAGACCAAATCAATCCCAGTACAAAGACCAATATCCACTCGGTGTGGACCAATGGAACAGAGAACACGGAGCTTCTTAGAGACGGTCGTGCCAATTACAACCCATGCTGGACTCCCGACGATCAAAATATTGTTTTTCAGCGGGGTGAGTTCGGTTTGTATTCCCTGTATGCGATTCGTTCAACCGGTGGAGGCTTGGTTCGAATTTTGGGGGATGATAACAACAATTATGTACAGCCATTCGTTGAAGACTAAAAGAAAGAATGGCTCGAAGTCCCTTTACTAAAGATGCTTTTGTTCTTTTAACGGCATGTTTGTCGTTTGCGTATGCCGAAGCTCAAGATTGGTTGGGGTATCACAGTTCCAATTATGCGGGTATCCATGCCGTAAACTACAACCCTGCATTCTTAGCCGGGAACAATTATAAATTGGATGTAAGTTTAATTGCAGGACATATTCAAGTGCAAAATGACTTTGTTGGTCTGGACAATCAGGTGATATTTGAACCCACACGAACGGGGGCAGATCCTGATTTTAATCGTCAATACCTTCGTTTTAGTGATCATACCCAATTTTATTCCGCATTTACCAACCTTCACCTTCAGGCTCCCTCCGTGCTCTGGCAATTTAGTCCCCGCGATGCCATAGGATTCGCTCCGGCACTGCGTGTTTTTATGAATGCAGATCATTTGGATCGGCGTCTTGCCCGGCTGGCGATTGAAGGGCTAGATTATCCGCCGTATTGGAACTACAATCAAGATAATCTATACATGCGCATTGACGCCCATGCCTATGCCGAATACGCCTTGTCGTATGCTCGAACCTTATACAACGATGAAGGTTTGGTCATTAAGGCTGGAATTACCGGTAAATTGCTTCAGGGCATTTCTGCAGCTGAATTTCAAGGGACAGGCTTTACTCATTCTGTGCAGAACATGGACACCATCGATATTCGTAGATTTTCCGGTGAATTGTATATGTCTGAAGGAGTAGCCAATCAATCTCCCGGCTTTCGTTTTGAGGGCGGCCCCTCTTTTGGGCTTGATGTTGGAATGATTTTCGAAATACATCCGGGGAATTATCGAAGAAAAGGACTGGTATCGCAGCGGAATTATGCGCGAAAAAAGGGCTTACTCACCGAAGATGAAACTCCCTATACAGCTCGGTTTGGTTTTAGTGTTTCTGATATTGGTTCCATTTCTTACACCACAGATCCCCGGAGTGCTATTTTTTACATCAATCGAGATAGCATCCCCTTGGATGAATTCAATTCCATCGGATCGGCATCGGATTTAGGTGATTTTCTTGAAACCAATTACCAGGATATTAATTCCAATGACAGTTCATTTTCCATGCTGCTGCCCACCACGCTTCGGTTTTTTGGGGATTTGCGGTTTATTCATAATGTGGGCTTGCATGCAGGTATGCAAATTGGATTGTTTGGAGGGCGGAGTACCCGTTTTAAAAATGCGCAACTCACCCAGTTTAATATAACTCCAAGGTGGGAAATCAAATACTTTGGAGCCTATATGCCCTTCACTATTGATGAGATGGGTCTTTTTAATTGGGGCATTTCCTTGCGAGCCGGACCATTGGTAATTGGCACTGGTGATTTGTTAAGCAACTTGGCTAAGGGCTACGTCATGGGAAGCAGCTTTCATTTTGGATTGCGCTGGGTATTCCCTATAATCAATGCTCCGGTCAGAAATCCCGGCTGCAATCCCTATGACCGCTCTTACAAAGGGGCCACGTTTATACGGAAAAAGGGAGCTAAAAAACGCAGGTAGATGATCCTGGTTAATTAAGCAATGGCCTGGGGGTCAGAAAGCGCCACCGCTACTTGTTTTCGTGCAAGAAAAATACGGCTTTTAATGGTTCCAATGGGCAGATTCAGTTCGTCTGCAATTTCTTTGTATTTGAAACCTTCAAAGTACATTTTTAGAGGAACCCTAAACTCTTCAGGCAGGTTGGTCATTTCAGAGTAAATCTCTTTATACCGGTAGGCCGATTCAGGGTTGAAGGAATCTTTAGAAGATTGAGGTAATTCAGCTTGACCAATGTCGGTGCCCAAATCCACAATACTTCTAAATTTAATGGACCTACGGTAGTTGTTGATAAAAATGTTCCTTAAAATGGTGTACAACCATGCTTTAAGGTTGGTATCGGCTTGAAATCTGTTTTCATGCAAAAAGGCTTTGAGCATCGTTTCTTGTACTAAGTCGTTGGCTTCCTCTAAATTGGAAGTCAAGCTTAACGCATAATATCTGAGTTGCTCGCGGTAAGCTACCACATCGGAAGAAAAAGAAGAGGAAGTAGCCATAGTGTTGTTGTTTAATGTGAAGGTAGTATAAGTTCAACAGAAACCAAATTTTTGTTCAATTATTTTTCGATTTCGTTCAACAATTCTCGAAATGTTCGTTGTTGTTGCTCTTTAATTCATGCAAAGGGCCGTGCAGTTGTTTCCTGGCCAAAAAAATTCTGCTTTTAATTGTTCCCAGTGGCAATTGCATGATGTCTGCAATTTCTTTGTACTTATATCCTTCAAAATATAAGTTCAGGGGGACTTTGTATTCGTCGCTTAACCGGTCAACCGCCATGGTGATTTCATGAACTTGGTACAGTACTTCTGGATAACTTCCTTGAGCGGACTCGATTTTGGCCAAACCTTTCCCTTCGGGGCTAGAGTCAGAAATGGTTTGCTTTCGACTTTTACGTCGGTATTCGTTAATGAAAATGTTTTTCATTATGGTGCAGAGCCATCCTTTCAGATTGGTGTTTTCTACATACCGGGTTTTGTAAAGCAGGGCCTTCAGAAAGGTCTCCTGCAACAGGTCTTCTGCGTCGGATTCGTTTTTGGTTAGGCTGAGGGCAAAAAAGTACAAGGGTTGCCGTAGCCGTGTCAATTGGAAATCGAAGGTCGTATCTGGTGCCATGTTTAACTTTTTACACCCCTAAGTTAAACAAAAACTGTTTAAGTAAAATCAAAAAATGTTAAACAAATTAATGGGGCCGCATGATTGTATTCCAACAAACATGTAAAATACATTGTTGAATTTTAAATGCCACCTACAATAATGTCACCCCTGCGGGGTTCTGGTGTCCTGAGCTTCAATAGTGCCATGGGAGGTTTATGCCAAGAAATCCCCTCTGTGCCCTTTTCGCCGACTTTGAGCTCTTGGTGGTAAAAAAACGTCAAGTAATTACGGCCAATTTTAACCACAAAGCCCGCATGCTGTCAGCTCAAAAATAATCTTACTTTGGTTTTACTCCAAGGTCTCTAAGAGCTCGGTCATGCTTTCGATAGAGGGCAGATGCTTTGAATGCGCGCCAAGGCCGGTTTTAATCTCATTGGCCAAGGGCCCGCAGATCAGCAAATTTGAAGATGGGAATTCCTGTTGCATGCCCAGTATGTACTCTCTGGTTTTAGGAATTCCCTGACCAAGTGTGAAGTAGGTTAAAAAGAAATCGGGTTGATATTCCTGGCCGACGGAAATTAAATCGGGCAATGGGACAGATTGGCCCAGGTAGATGATTTGAAATCCCCGTTTCCGAATCAAGAATTTAGCGAAAAGCAGGCCCAATTCATGCAGTTCACCGTCAGGAAGGAATAGAATGAATTTGGATTTTTTAGAGGCCTTTCCCACGTGTGCATCGATGGCCACCAATAATTTTCTACGTATTAGATTGGTGATAAAATGTTCTTGGGCTACATTGATTTCGCCTGTACTCCACAAAATACCTACCTTTTGAAGAAATGGAATGATAAGACCTGTCATAACATGTTCAAAGCCGTAACGGATTGAGCCAGAAGCAATGACTTTTTCAAAATGTTCTTCATCCAATTCCAACATAGCTACCACTAGGGCATCGACCTGCACATTAAAATAATCTCCTTCTGTAGAGGTTTGATGTGCCAGTCGTTCTAATTCTTGGCGTATTTCGGGAGTACTGAGTTTTGAAATTTGGGAAATTCGTTTTCCATTCTTAATCAACGCACTGATGTTGAGTAGCGTTTTTAAGTGGTTGTCATCGTAATACCGGATGTTGGTATCGGTTCGATGCGGCTCAATAAATTGGTACCGCTGTTCCCAAATTCGGATGGTGTGAGCCTTAATGCCTGTAATGCGCTCAATGTCTTTTATGCTGTACTTGCCCACGAAATAACCATTTCAACAAGAACACCTTAGTTCCTCCAAATGTTTAGGCGCGCCCAAACATTCTTTATTTCATAGCATTGGTTATGGCCTCAACCAGATCTAATTTTTCCCAGGTGAACAGTTCGACCTGTTTCACAATGGGTGCGGAATTGGGCACCGGGAATGTTTTGGTTACCGTTTCGGGTTGTCTTCCCATGTGACCATAGGCTGCTGTTTCCTGATAAATCGGGTTACGCAGTTTTAGTTTGGTTTCAATGGTGTATGGGGTCATGTCAAAAATTTGCCGGAGTCGTTCTGCAATTTGCGCATCGCTGATGTTTACCTTCGAAGTTCCGTAGGTGTTCACGTACAAATTCATGGGGTGTTTCACTCCGATGGCGTAAGCCACTTGAACCAAAACCTCGTCGCAAATGCCTGCCGCGACTAAGTTTTTAGCTAAATATCTTGCGGCATAGGCAGCAGACCGGTCAACTTTGCTGGGGTCTTTACCGGAAAAGGCTCCACCGCCATGCGCTCCTTTGCCTCCATAGGTATCTACAATGATTTTGCGGCCCGTCAATCCGGTATCACCATGGGGCCCACCAATCACAAATTTCCCGGTTGGGTTGATGTGGTAGACGATATTGTCATCGAAGAACGAAGCGTATTGGGCATATTGCTGGCGGATTCTGGGCATTACATGATCCAGCACGTCTTGTTTGATTTTTGCCAACATCACCGTTTCATCGGCATCAAAATCATCGTGTTGGGTTGAAATAACGATGGCTTGAATGCGTTTGGGTTTGTTGTCGTCGCCATATTCAAGGGTGACTTGCGATTTGGAATCGGGGCGCAAATAGGGCATGGGGCTGTTTTCCATGCGGCGTAAATCGGCCAGCACTTTCAGTAAAGCATGCGACATATCTAGGGCCAAGGGCATGTAGTTGGCTGTTTCGTTGGTGGCATAACCGAACATCATTCCTTGGTCGCCGGCGCCTTGATCTTCAGGATTTCCTCGATCTACTCCTTGGCGAATATCACCGGACTGTTCATGTATGGCCGAAAGGACTCCGCACGAGTGTGCTTCAAACATGTATTCGCTTTTGGTGTATCCGATTTTAGCGATGACGCCGCGGGCAATGTCTTGTACATCCAAATACGCTGTGGAATGGACTTCGCCGGCCAAAACCACTTGTCCTGTGGTCACTAGCGTTTCGCAAGCCACTTTAGATTGTGGGTCAAGGGCTAGGAAGTGGTCAATAATGGCGTCAGAGATTTGATCGGCTACTTTATCGGGATGGCCTTCACTAACGGATTCGGAGGTGAAAAAATACGGCATGGTAGTTAAATTAGTTCGCAAATATACACCACAAATGGCATTCTGAGCGATGAAATTGAAATCGGCTGAGATTTGGTCTTGGTTGGCCCTGCGGGCCGGATGGAGTAGGGTAGCGCGCAAAGGGCTGCCGGGCAGCAGAGCGGAGGGAGGCCGGGGCGACCTTGGGAGCCACCGGTCGCCCCCGCTCTGCCCCGGCGGCACTGCGTACTACCCACGACAGCCGGAGAACCCGCCCCAAAAAACAATCTCAACACAATGCCCACCCAAAAGTCCCTAAAATTGCGCCGATTGGCTACCTTCGTACTCAAAGAAAATGCTATGAATTCGGAACCCACTTTTTCGAAGTCCTCTCCGGGCGTACTTGCCTTTATACTTCAACATTGGAAAACCTTGCTGATGATTTCCGGATTCAGTGGCCTGGTGGCCTTGGGCGTTTCCTTTTTAATTAAACCGCTGTACAAGGGAACGGCCGTTTTTTATCCCGCCGTGACCCAGTCTATTTCAAACCTGGTTTCAACGGGCCGTGGGGCTGATAAGGATTTTTTGGATTACGGAGAAGAGGAGGAAGCGGAGCGGGTTATTCAAATTTTGCATGCCAACGAAATTCGTGAATACATTATTGCCAACTACGATTTATGGAAGCACTACGATATTGATCCTAAATCGCCCAAAGCCCGCACCAAAATGATGCGGAAATACAAAGAAAATGTCTCCTTTCGCCGTACGGAGTTTAATTCGGTCGAAATTTCCGTTTTAGATACCGATCCAAAGCGTGCTGCCGGCATGGCCAATGATTTGGTGCATAAACTGGATACCATGAAAAACCGAATCCAACAGGAGCGGGCCAAGCAAGGCTTGCTGGTGGTCGAGGCAAAATATGCAGAAATGGAACAGCGGATTGACCTTCTGTCGGATTCGCTGGGGGTGATCCGCAGCAAAGGCATCAATGATTATGAGTCGCAAGCGGAAGTGGTGAATAAGGAATATGCGGCGGCAGTAGCCAGTGGAAATCAACGGGCGATTGCAGCCCTTCAGGAAAAATTAGACACCTTATCTAAG
Organism: Bacteroidota bacterium; assembly: GCA_027621385.1. Classification (GTDB taxonomy): domain Bacteria; phylum Bacteroidota; class Bacteroidia; order CAIKAF01; family CAIKAF01; genus CAIKAF01. Next base: position 10,415 of record JAQCBQ010000075.1, read on the forward strand.
TATGGTTCTGCATATCAGGCCTTGTCTTCCGAATTGGAATTGCTCACCGAGCAAAAGGTACTTTTGGAGCGCAAACGCGAGGAAATCAAAACCGATGCAGAAAGTTTTGTGGCTCAAATTATGCCCATTGATTACGCCTATGAAGCCGATACAAAAACCTATCCTAAGCGTGCTTTAATTGCCTTGGGTGCAGCCTTTTCCGGGCTCATATTGGGGGCTTTATTTTTAATGCTTCAACAGCAGTTGCGGGCCTTTCAAGCATCTTCTTCCAAGCCCTAATGGCATGCAGCGTATCCGGGCACACATTCCGGTTTGGTTGTGGTTTGCCATAGGATTGGCAACCCTACAGGGCGCATTGGTGGCTGCTGAATGGTTTTGGTATATGGCCATTCCAGTACTTTTGGTCGTATTGGTGTGGCTGTTCACTTCGCTGGACAAGTTTTTCCTGTTCACCGTATTGATGACGCCCTTGTCGTTGGAAGTTAAAGAAGCTGATCTGGGCATGGCCATTAGTTTGCCTGCCGAAGGCCTAATTATATTAATGACGATTTTATTTTTTGGCAAGTGGTGGTTGGAGCGGGGCATTTCAGCATCGTTTTGGCGGCATCCGGCTACCCTTGTTGTGTTGTTGCATTTGGCCTGGATGTTTGTGACATCGCTGAGCAGCACGATTCCGATGGCTTCCTTTAAAGTTTTGGCCACACGGATTTGGTTTATTACGGCATTTTATTTCGTTTCTGTTCAATTGTTCCGTCAGCCCAAAACCATGTTGCGTTTTTTCTGGGCCTACTTGCTGCCCTTGAGCGCGGTGGTCATTTATACCGTTGTTCGGCATGCGCAATTTGGATTTGCAAAACAGCCTGCCCATTGGGTTATGTCGCCTTTCTATAACGATCATACTCATTATGGAGCCGTTTTAGCCATGTTTTTGCCTTTTTCATTTGCCATTTTGTGGAGAAAAAGTGCCGACGGATTTTTACGGCTG
>JAQCBQ010000076.1 GCA_027621385.1 Bacteroidota bacterium
TGGTGCCGGAATTTTCAGCTGTAGCTTTTGGATTAGAATCGGGGCAAATTTCAGCCCCGGTGAAAACTCAATTCGGATATCACATCATCGAACTGCTCGACAAACGCGGGCAATATGCCAACTTCCGGCACATTCTAATGCGCCCTAAAGTAGCTCTCAGCGATTTGGTTTCGGCAGAAGAAAAACTAACAGAATTAATTCAACAACTGGATTCCATAGATTTTGCCACTTTGGCCATTCGGTACAGCGATGACAAGGAAACAGCCAACAATGGAGGAAGGTTGATGAATCCGGCAACAGGTTCCGGACGATTTATGCTGGAAGAGTTGGACCCTTCCACCTATCAACTGCTTTCCACATTAAAGGAAGGACAACACTCTAAGCCTCAGGTTTCGGTTACCTCTGAAGGTCAAAAAATGGTGCGGGTGTTGTATGTACACAAACGCATAGATGCCCATACGGCATCGCTAGAACAAGATTATGCCCGCATACAGCAAGCAGCATTAAATGAAAAGAAAATGAATGTTTTAAAGTCCTGGATTGATAAACGAAAAAAGAACTTACATATTCAGGTTCAAGGCTATACAGAGAACTGCCCAGAATTAAATCAATGGAATCCATGAACAAGCAATTTACGAACGATGCCGAAGGGGTAAAGGCATTGGCAGAGCACTACGGTGCATTCAAAAAGGAAATTGCCCGAGTCATTGTTGGGCAAGATGAAATTGTTTCCCAATTGAGTTTGGCATTATTTGGTGGAGGGCATTGCCTGTTGGTTGGGGTGCCTGGTCTTGCTAAAACCTTATTGATTCAAACGGTATCTCGAGCATTAGGCCTTCAGTTCCAGCGCATTCAATTTACTCCTGATTTAATGCCAAGTGACATAACAGGTTCTGAAATCTTAAATGACAACAGAAAATTTGAATTTCAGCCTGGTCCCTTGTTTGCCAATATTGTTCTGGCCGATGAAATCAACAGGACTCCCCCGAAAACTCAAGCCGCCTTATTGGAGGCGATGCAAGAAAAGGCCGTTACCGTATCTGGGAAGCGGTATCCCTTATCTGCTCCCTTTTTTGTCTTAGCTACCCAAAACCCGATTGAACAGGAAGGTACCTATCCGTTGCCAGAGGCTCAATTGGACCGGTTCATGTTCCAACTTGAATTGGGGTATCCTAGTTTTGAAGAAGAAATCCAAATTGTTCGGCAAACCACCATGGATTTTTCTCCCGAATTAAAAACCATTATGGATGCCACGCTTATTTTGGCTTTTCAATCGCTGGTTCGTCGCATTCCCGTTACAGACCATGTATTGGAGTATGCAGTGGGGGTTGTGGCTAAAACGCGTCCCTTGGAACCCAAAGCAGATTCTTTAGCTAAAGAATATTTGAGTTGGGGTGCTGGTCCTCGAGCCAGTCAGAATTTAATTTTGGGTGCAAAGGCGCATGCCGCTATGCATGGCCGATTTACCCCTGATATTCAGGATGTACAAGCCATTGCCCCGGCGGTATTGAGGCATAGGATTGTACGGAATTATAAGGCCGAGGCAGAAGGAATTTTTGAAACGGATATAATTAGGAAACTGCTTTAATATAAGGCTGCTACATAGGATTTTGTACCTTTAACCCATGCAAGTAACAATTCACAATTCCACCTTTGAATCTTGGTTGCTTCCTTCCGAAATAGCTGAGGCTGTAAGTATTATTGCAGAACAGATTCGGAAGGATTTTCCAAAAGAACGCATTGTTTTAATGTGCGTCATGAAAGGCAGTGTCGTCTTTTTTGCCGATTTACTTAGGCAAATTCCTGGCGAAGTAGAAATGGGATTCATTTCTGCTTCCTCTTACCGAGGAACGGCTTCAACTGGCATTGTTCAAATCCACTCTCGTTCTGAAATTTCCCTAAAAGGGAAGGTGTGTGTGCTTGTTGAAGATATTGTCGATACAGGCCAAACGATACAAGCAATCCGCGATGTGTTGGCACTAGATCAGCCAAAGGCTATGAAGGTAGCAACCCTGTTGTATAAAAAAGAAACATTTTTGGGTGGAGATGAACCCGATTATGTTGGAATTGAAATTGCCAATGAGTTTGTTGTGGGCTATGGCCTTGATTTTGATGAATTGGGAAGAAACTTGGAGGGAATTTATAAACTTAAAGGATAGTCATGCTAAATTTTGTATTTCTAGGCCCTCCCGGATCTGGGAAGGGAACGCAGTCAGCTAAACTAATTGAAGATTTTGGATTCATTCATTTATCCACCGGCGATATTTTTAGAGCTGAATTAAAATCAGGTTCAGCTCTGGGTCTTGAGGCCAAAAGTTACTTGGATTCCGGACAATTGGTGCCCGATGACGTTGTGGTTCGAATGATAGAACAAAAACTAGACACCCAGGCGCATAATGCGGGGTATATTTTTGATGGATTCCCTCGTACTCAAGTTCAAGCCCAGGCCCTAGATGCCTTGTTAGAAAGCAAAGGAATGCCCCTCAACCATGTTTTGTTGCTGGATGTTCCTGATGCCATTTTGCGCGAAAGGCTCACCGAAAGAGCAAAAACCAGTGGAAGGAGCGACGATGCCAATCCTGAAATTATAGAAAAACGAATTCGGGTATATCAGCAAGAAACGTTGCCGCTAACCGATTACTATTCAAAACAAGAAAAATTGAGTCGTGTCCCCGGCGTAGGGCACATCGATGAAATCTATGCGCGCATCCGAATTGCCCTTAGCATTTAAACGCCGAATCAATTTCCCATCGCTTAGTTCCACAGTGCAGTATGTCAGGTTCGGACCAACTTCATTCCTCAGTGATTTCATCGCATCTTGATTATTCAAGGGTATGGGAGCTTATGTGCACGGCAAAAGCCATGACCGATTTGTATGAGGAAAACCACAGCATAACTTCAAAATACGTTCATGCCACCAGCCGTGGACACGAGGCCATTCAATTGGCTTTGGGCATTCAACTCAAACCACAGGATTTCGTTTTTCCCTACTACCGAGACGATGCCATGCTGTTGGGCATAGGAATGAGGCCATTTGATCTAATGCTTCAATTGCTGGCAAAACGAGACGATCCATTCAGTGGAGGTCGAACGTATTATTCGCATCCCAGTTTAAGGGATGCCAATAAACCCAAAATACCTCACCAAAGTTCAGCTACCGGAATGCAGGCCATTCCAGCCACAGGTGCTGCTTTGGGCTTCTGGTATCAAGAACAAATGGGTTTGTCTACATCGGATAAAGATCAGGCTCCCATTTCAGTCTGTTCGTTGGGAGATGCCTCTATAACTGAAGGAGAGGTGGCTGAAGCCTTTCAAATGGCAGTATTAAAATCCTTGCCCATTTTATATTTGGTTCAAGACAATGAATGGGATATTTCGGCACATGCTTCAGAGTTTAGAGCCATGGACGCCTCGGAATATGCGCGCGGATTTAAGGGCCTGGAAGTACGGACCATAGATGGAACAGACTTCGTTCATTGCTATCAGACATTGCAGGAGGTTATTGAGCTCATCCGCACAGAACGACGTCCATTTTTGGTGCATGCCAAAGTCCCCTTGTTGAATCACCACACCTCTGGAGTACGCAAGGAATGGTATAGAGACGATTTAGAATTGGCGAGTCGAAGAGATCCCATTCCAAAGTTTCGGCAGTTTTTGAGCAGCAATGGATACACCGATATTGAACTTAGCCGACTGGAAGAAAAGGCCATCCAACAGGTTGCTTCTGATTTTCAGGAGGCTGTTGCTATGCCCGATCCCAAGGCAGAAGATTTGGAACTCCACATGTTTGCCGAAACGGAGATTCAAGAAGAAACCGGAGAACGAGCTCCCCAAGGTAAAATGGCCACCGTTATGGTCGATTGCGCCTTGTTTGCCGTACGCGAGTTGATGGAAAAACATCCCGAATGCCTTTTGTATGGTCAAGATGTAGGGGCCAGACTTGGAGGCGTTTTTAGGGAAGCTGCTACTTTGGCTAAAACATTTGGCTCACACAGGGTCTTTAATACCCCAATTCAAGAAGCTTTTATTGTAGGTAGCACCGTGGGCATGTCAGCTGTTGGATTAAAGCCCATTGTTGAGGTGCAATTTGCAGATTACATCTGGCCAGGCTTAAATCAATTGTTTACAGAGGTTAGCCGCTCCAATTATTTATCCAATGGGAAATGGCCGGTTTCCTGCATATTGCGGGTGCCTATCGGAGCCTACGGTAGTGGCGGACCCTATCATTCCAGCAGTGTTGAATCTGTAGTTCTTCAAATTCGTGGCGTAAAAGTGGGCTATCCCAGTACCGGAGCCGACTTAAAGGGCCTATTAAAAGCAGCCTATTACGATCCCAATCCGGTGGTCATGCTCGAGCATAAAGGCCTGTATTGGAGCAAAATTAAAGGGACTGAAGGAGCCAAAACCATTGAACCGGATGCCGATTATGTGGTGCCTTTCGGAAAGGCTAGGGTTGTTTTACAGTCCTCAGATCGTTCTGGGCCCACCGCCGTTATTATTACCTATGGGCGTGGAGTGTATTGGGCCTTAGAAGCGGCCGAATCGTTTAAAGGAAGAATAGAAGTGTTGGACTTAAGAAGTTTGAATCCTTGGGATAAAAAGGCAGTTTTCCATGCTGTATCTGATCATGGTCGGGCCCTTATATTAACTGAAGAGCCTTTGCCGCATAGCTTTGCCATGGCCTTGGCCGGTGAAATTCAATCGAACTGTTTTCAGGATTTAGATGCACCAATTGCCACAGTAGGAAGTGCGAATACGCCAGCAATTCCATTGAACAGTACCCTTGAAGCTGCTGCCATTCCAAACGCCGAAAAGGTTAGAACGGCCATTGATACGCTATTAAGGTATTAGGCATTCAATTTTTTATTTGCCTCAGCCTGCTGAGATTATTGGGCAAACAGCAGATTACATCCTCTGGCATCGGAATGATCAAACCGACCTGAAACGCTGAACCCTTGCCCAGAAAATTCTCCTAAATCTTGAGTAGCAATAAAGCAACAGCTGTGAATATTGGCTAAATCAACAATATTTATGCCCCCTGAATTATTCTGAACCTGAGTGGGGTTAAGGGGATCTCTAAAAAACACACGCATCCATGGGGGGCAGGTTAGCTCTCCATTGCCAAAGGCATAGGCTTGAGACAGCAATTCCGTCATTCCATATTCTGAAAGAATCGTTTTAACCGAAAACGCCCGTTTCAGTGTATCGTGAAGTTCTGCCCGGACAATTTCCTTTCCGCGGCCCTTCATTCCCCCGGTTTCCATTATTTTTACTTGAGGAATGGAAATCGGATTTGTGGTAGCCCAATCCAATAAAGCAAAACTGACACCGATAACCAAGATTTGACTTCCTGTCTTGGTTGCGGCATGTAAATTTCCAAGGAAATCTGCATGGGGTTCTGAAAAAAAACCAGCCAATGGTTGAGCGCTCAGCCGAATTAATTCTGAAACCATATACACCAAACTTGAGTTTGGGCGCTCGATGTAAGAGGGGAGGAGGGCCAGAATAATGTACTCTTCAGGATTTCCAAAAAACCGTTGAAAGCAATGTTTAAACGAACGTTCATACAGCAGTGGATCGACTACATGGTGAATGGAACGTGAATCAGAGGTACTTCCACTGGAATGGAATTCCATGACAGAGGAAAAATCCGCGTCTATAATTCGATGTGTTCTAAAAAATTCAATGGGTAAAAAGGGGATGTCATGGATTTCTTTCACGGCCTGGACGTCTACACCCAAAGCTTGAATAAATCGGGCATAGACCTCTACGTGTTGAGCTTGATACTGAAAGGCTTGAATGGCCAGTTCTTTGAACTCTTGCTCTGATGAAATAGAAAAAATCCGTCCTTTGTATCCCTCTACCATGATTCAAAACTACATATTGTAGGCCATTGTACAGAAGTTGATGCTCTAAAGTCAACCTATCCGGCCTGACGGATGGCCTCTACTGGAAGCAATTTACTGGCCGACCAAGCGGGTGCAATGCCGGCTACCAATCCCACCACACTGGAAACCCAAAGTCCACGGATTACATTGTCTAGACTTAGAATCATTTCAAAACTAGAGAAGGAACGCACGCCCCAGGCCGCTAAAAAGACTAAGGTTAGACCGAGAAAACCGCCGAGTAGCGATAAAGCGATCGCCTCGAACAAAAATTGCCATAAAATAAAAGATCGCTTTGCTCCCAACGCCTTTTGCAGTCCGATGATGGGAATTCGTTCCTTTACCGAAACAAATAAAATATTGGCAACACCAAATCCGCCAACCAAAATGGCCATACCTCCTATCAGCATCGCCACCAAATTCAACACATTGGTAATGCCAGCGGTTTCTTTGGCAATCATGCTGGCCTCATTCAGGCTAAAATCCTCATCTTCTAGAGGATGAATTTTTCGAATTCCCCGCATGGCTCCCAACAGTTCGTTTCTTACCCGTGATTTAGGAACACCATCCAGGGGTTTTACCACAATCTCCCGATGAATTCCACCCCCCTTGACGCCAAACAGAGATTTAAATGCTCCAAAGGGGATGTAAACGCGTTTGTCTTCTCCGATGTCAATCAACGATTCTCCCTTTGTTTCTGTAACGCCTACCACAGTGAATTTTCGAGGGCCAATTCGAATGGATTGGCCTACAGGACGGGCACCGGGGAATAAATTCTGGGCTATATCCGGGCCAATGATGCACACATCGCGTCCCGTCATTACTTCCATTTCAGAAAAATACCGGCCCAATTTGATTTCTAAGGGGCTAACCACATCCATGCCTTCAGCCCGGCCATAAATTCCAATCGATTCCAGTGCAAATTTGGAACTGCGCACTATAGAATTGCCTTGGGCTTGAAAAGATACCCCTGCGATTTGTCCTAGCCGTTCTTGAAGCAATTGAGCCTCTCTTAAATTCGGCTGGGGACGCATCATGAATTTCCAGAACGGATAACTAAATCCACCTTCCCATGACCATTTATGTACGAAAATAACTTCCTCACCAAGCCTTGAAATCGAATCGTTGATGTTTCGTTTTAACGCATCAACCGCAGAGCCGATAAAAATGATGAGAAAAATACCAATCACCATGCCAAGCAACGACAAGCCCGTCCTCAGCTTATTTGCTCTGAGGCTCCGGACGGCGAAGGAAGCACTGGCCAACCACAAGAAGAGTCTTTTCATTGTTTTCTAGAAAAAATGGCAATAATTCTTACATACTTTGAGCTAAATTATCCACCTTTGCAGTCCAAAGATACATCCTCGATTTGGGTAAAATGAATTGTTTGGTTTTATTATGAATTCTACTCCGGTTAAACGCGCCTTAATTTCGGTATTTGCCAAAGAACCTTTCAAAAAATTGGCTGAATATTTACACGCTGAAGGCGTTGAATTAATAAGTACAGGCGGAACTGGTAATGCACTTACTGAATGGGGATTACCCTGGACTCCCGTTGAAAAACTAACCGGTTTCCCTGCGGTGTTCGGAGGAAGGGTTAAAACCTTACATCCAGCTATTTTTGGCGGATTGCTTCAGCGGGAGCAAGATGCGGATGAGGCCGAGCGAGTTGGAATAGCCCCGATTGATTTGGGGGTGGTTGAATTGTATCCCTTCAATGAAACCGTATCAGCCGGGCAGGATTATACCGCATGCATTGAGAAAATAGACATTGGGGGAGTCTCATTGATTCGGGCCGCCGCAAAAAATCATGCCCAGGTCTTGGTAGTTAGCCATGCCGGGCAAGTGGAATCCGTGTTGACGCATTTGAAAGAAAATCGGGGTAGTACTCCTGAATTTAGATTGTCAATGGCCATGCAAGGCTTTCAGCATACTTCGAGCTACGACACCCATATTTACCGGTGGTTATCGATGGGCGAGATTCCTCAAAGCACCCTTACAGAAGGCCCCATTCAACCATTAAGGTATGGAGAAAATCCGCATCAGCGCGGATTTTTTGCCGGTGACCTGCATCGGATTTTTAAGCAGCTTTCTGGAAAAGAATTGTCGTACAACAATCTGCTGGATTTGGATGCAGCTTGGCAGTTGCTGCAAGAGAAAGAGGGGCCAACCACGGCCGTAATAAAGCACAATACCCCCTGCGGAGCTAGTGTGCATACCCAAGCTAAATTGGCCTGGGAGCAAGCCCTTTCTGGAGATCCAATAAGCGCTTTTGGAGGAATCATATTAACCAAGCATGCCGTTGATTTAACCTGGGCAAGGCAGTTGGATGAGCTCTTTTTTGAGATTTTAATTGCCCCTGAATTCAGCACAGAAGCCCTTGACATTCTTACAAAAAAGAAAAACCGAATTGTATTGGAGTGGAACAGAGATTCTGTTTCGCCCGAATTTACGGAGCGAAGTATATTGGGAGGTAAATTGATTCAGGAAGTGGATGCCCTAGAAACAGGGCCTGAAGAGTGGGATTTGAGTCATTGTACTGAAATTTCTTCCTCTGTAATGAGCGACATGAAATTGGCTAGGATTTTGGTGAAACATGCCAAAAGCAATGCCATAGTATTGGTGAAAAACGGATATGTGTTGGGATTGGGGGCTGGGCAAGTTTCGCGGGTGGATGCGGTTCGGCAAGCCATTCAAAAAGCAAAGCAGTTTTCTCATGACCTTCAAGGCGCAGTTCTGGCCTCCGATGCATTTTTTCCATTTGCAGATGGAATCGAGCTGGCAGCGCAGGCTGGAATAACATGGGTTTGGCAGCCGGGGGGCAGTGTGCGCGATGCTGAAGTGTTGAAAAGCGCAGCCGAATTGGGCATTCAAATGGTGCTGGGGGGAAGCCGGCATTTTAGACATTGATTTTTTCGTACGGCCCTAAGGTGTAGAGGGGCCGCGGCCCGGATGGAGCGGAAAGCCCGCAATGCAGGGGGCTATGCTGCGCGTGCTGCGGAGGCCCGAGGAACGAGGGACCCCGTAAAGCCGCTGCAGTTTTGCCCCCTGCAGAGGACTTGAAGCAACAGCCGGATAGCCGCCCCAAAAAACCTTTCAAAAAGGTTGAAAAAAAATCCAAGATTCGGAATGAAACGACTTAAATTTCACTTAATTTTGTACGATAACGGTGAATGCCGTTCCGACCTTTTAACCTTTGAAATACTCGTACACTTGGGCTGGCTAGATTTTTTGACGCAAGATATTGCAATTGACCTTGGAACAGCGAATACGCTGATAATACATAACGATAAAGTGGTGGTGGATGAACCTTCCATCGTAGCTGTTGACCGAAAAAGCGGTAAAGTAATTGCCATTGGAAAGCAGGCTCTGATGATGCACGGAAAAACCAATGCCAACATTGAAACCATACGCCCCCTGAAAGATGGGGTTATTGCTGATTTTTATGCCGCTGAAGAAATGATCCGCGGAATGATAAAAAAAATCAACGATACCAAACGCTGGTTTAAGCCTTCTTTGCGGATGGTGATTTGCATACCCTCCGGAATTACTGAAGTTGAAAAGCGCGCTGTAAAAGATTCGGCCGAACATGCCGGCGGAAAGGAAGTGTGCCTGATTCATGAGCCGATGGCGGCTGCATTGGGAATTGGCATCGATGTTGAAGAGCCTCAAGGCAATATGATTATTGACATTGGCGGAGGAACATCTGAAATTGCTGTGATTTCGTTGGGTGGAATTGTATGCGATAAGTCCATTCGTGTGGCAGGAGATGATTTGACCCACGACATTGAAGATTACATGCGCCGGCAGCACAACATTAACATTGGTGAGCGCACCGCGGAACGCATTAAAATTGAAGTGGGCGCTGCTTTGCAAGAACTGGAGAATCCTCCGGCAGATTTTGCCGTGCACGGGCGCGACATGATGACCGGAATTCCTAAAGAAATTACCGTTTCATATCAGGAAATTGCCTACGCCATCGACAAAACCATTAGTAAAATTGAAGCCGCCATTCACAGCGCGCTTGAAATGACTCCACCCGAATTGAGTGCGGATATTTTTAAAACAGGCATTTACTTGGCCGGAGGCGGAGCTCTTTTGCGTGGTTTAGATAAGCGCATCAGCATGAAAACTAAACTTCCGGTGCATATTGCCGAAGATCCACTGCGTGCCGTGGCCCGGGGAACCGGATTGGCATTGAAGAATATGGATCGGTATCCTTTCCTAATTCGTTGATGGCCAAGCCTTCATGAAAAACCTGTTTCTCATACTGCGCAAACTGCGCCTGTTGTGGGTTTTTCTAGTGCTGCATGGAATTTCTCTGGTTTTTGTGGTTCGGCATTTTCGCTATCACCAATCGGTATTGTTTGAAACTACAAGCCCAGTCACCAAAAAATGGTGGACTTGGATGAAGGAAATGGAACATTTTTTCTTTTTGACCGAAGAAAATGAACTGCTCAACAGGGAACTTACCCGACTTCGCCGGCAAGTACTGCAGCAACAAATTCAGTCGGAAAGCCTATGTTGGTCAAGCGATACTTCACTCAGTGTTCCCTACAAATGGTTGCCCGCTCGGTTAATACATCTAACCTTAAATCAAAGTCAAAACAGATTTACCATCGACCGCGGAAGCTTGCAGGGATTGCGAGCGGATATGGGTGTGATTGGGCCTGGTGGAGTAGTGGGGGTCATTACCCAAGTGAGTCCCCACTTGTCTACAGGCTTAACCTTGATGAACGAGGGACAGGGTTTGCTTCTTTCGGTTCGGCTTAAATCTTCCGGTGAATTCGGAAATTTGGTTTGGGATGGCAAATCGGCCTGTTGTGCCCGGATAGAAGGGCTGGCCACCCACGTTAAAGTTCAGCCTGGAGATACCGTCGAGACCAGTGGCTTGTCGTCCATTTTTCCACGGGGACTACCGGTAGGGTATGTAACGAAACAGCGAACTGAGCAAGACGTTGAAGCAGGACATGCGTACATACGTTTTGCCAGCCGGTTTTCGGCTCTTGATCATGTTTTGGTTTTAGATTATACCTACCAAGCCGAGCAAGATTCACTTGAAAAACCATCGGCCCCATGATTTCCTTTCTTAACTATGTAGGCCGAAGCATTCTTTTTTTAATTTTAGAATGGGCCTTAATTTCACGGTTGGAGCCCGGTCCGGGTTGGGCCCCTGTGTTGTATCCTCTGTTTTTCTTTTCGCTCCCAGTTCAGTTTGGAGCAGTACCCCGTATGCTGTTGGGATTTTCATTTGGTTTGATTTTAGATTTGGGTCTGGGAACCGGTGGTTTGCACGCCGCCTCCACAACGGCGATGACCTTTATTCAGCCCTTTATTCTTCGTTATTTTTTATCGGTAGATGAACGGGAAAACAACCTGAAACCATCACCCAAAAGCCTAGGTTGGCTAAGGTCGTT
>JAQCBQ010000077.1 GCA_027621385.1 Bacteroidota bacterium
AGTTGGATTCATGGATTTTGCCTTTAGCTTTTCCATGACCACCATTTATGATTTCTTGTTTTAACCATTGAATGATGTCAACCACAGATAGTTCTAAACATTGGTACGTTGTTCGCGTAATCAGTGGTCAGGAAAAAAAGATTAAGGCGCAAATTGAACTTGAAGTTCGACGTGCAAATCTTCAGGATTATCTGTTGCAGGTATTAATCCCTACAGAAAAAATTTATCAAATCCGGAAGGGTAAAAAGATTTCTAAGGAACAATCGCTGTATCCTGGATATATGTTTATTGAAGCTGTTCTGGTCGGCGAACTTCCTCACATCATTGATAATGTAAATGGTGTAATTTATTTCTTGGGCGAAAAAGGCGGACGCCCTTCGCCTCTTTCTGCTTCTGAAGTAAATCGGATGCTTGGTAAAGTCGATGAATTGGCTGATTCAGATGCTGAAATTAATATTCCGTTTATTGTTGGTGAAGCTGTTAAGGTGATTGACGGCCCCTTTAATAATTTCTCTGGGGTTATTGAGGAAGTGAATGAAGATAAAAAGAAACTTAAGGTTTCTGTTAAAATTTTTGGGCGTAAAACTCCGTTGGAGTTGAGCTATTTACAAGTTGAAAAAGAAGGTTGATAATATCTTATCGTTATGGCAAAAGAAGTAACAGGCTTTATTAAGCTGCAAGTTAAGGGTGGCCAAGCCAATCCCTCTCCACCCGTAGGTCCGGCTCTGGGCTCCAAGGGTGTGAATATTATGGAGTTCTGTAAGCAGTTTAATGCGCGGACTCAAGAACAAACAGGTAAGGTATTGCCGGTGGTAATTACCGTTTATGCCGATAAATCATTCGATTTTATCGTTAAAAGTCCACCTGTTCCCGTTCTTTTGTTGGAAGCCTCCAAGTTGAAGGGCGGTTCGGCTGAACCCAATCGGAAAAAGGTAGGTGCTGTAAACTGGGCGCAGGTAAAAGAAATTGCCGAGATTAAAATGAACGATTTAAATTGCTTTGAAGTACAAAGTGCTATGCGCATGGTCGCTGGTACAGCTCGCTCAATGGGCATTACTGTGGATGGCGATTTTCCTGAACTGAATTAAGCTTACTATTATGGCACGAATTTCAAAAAATATGAAGGTTGCAATGGCAAAAATCGATGCGGATAAATCGTACGCATTGGAGGAAGCCACTCAGCTAGTTAAAGATGTTACTTTTGCTAAATTTGATTCTAGCGTTGACATTGCCGTTCGGCTTGGGGTAGACCCCCGTAAAGCCGATCAGATGGTACGCGGATCCGTGAAGCTTCCTCACGGGATTGGCAAAAGTGTACGGGTACTTGTTTTGTGTCCTCCCGAAAAAATGGATGAGGCTACAGCTGCAGGTGCCGACATGGTTGGGCTTGACGATTACATCGAAAAAATCAAAGGTGGTTGGACCGATGTGGACGTTATTGTTACAATGCCCTCTGTAATGGGTAAAATTGGTGCTTTAGGCAGAATCCTCGGTCCAAGAGGTCTGATGCCTAATCCCAAAACCGGTACAGTAACCATGGAGGTTGGAAAAGCCGTTGAAGAAGTAAAAGCCGGTAAAATCGATTTTAAAGTCGATAAGTATGGTATTGTACATACGACCATCGGTCGTTCTTCTTTTGAGGCTCAAAAGTTGACGGAAAATGCCCGCGAGTTCCTTCAAACTATTTCCAAACTCAAACCTTCTTCCGCCAAAGGGACCTATGTGAAGAGTATTTTCCTCTCTTCCACAATGGGACCTGGAATCCGGATTGAATCAAAAAATCTCGTAGGTTAACTTAATCCAAACGAAGGATGACCAAATCTGAAAAAAACCAGGCCATTGATTCGCTTCTGGATGTGTTGTCGAACAACGACATTTTCTTTTTAGCTGATACTACTGGTATGACTGTGGCTCAGGCCAACGGTCTTCGCCGTATGTGTTTTGCCAAAGGAATCCAAATTCAGGTAGTAAAGAATACCTTGCTCACGAAAGCAATGGAAAAATCCCATAAAGATTTTTCTGAAATGTATTCCGTGCTGAAAGGAACTTCTGCCTTGATGGTTGCCTCCACTGGTAATGCGCCAGCTAAATTGATCAAGGAATTCTCCAAAAAATCCGATAAGCTTAAACTTAAAGGTGCTTATGTTGAATCTGCCGTGTTTATCGGTCAGGATCAACTTGAGAATTTGGTGAACATCAAATCTAGAGAAGAACTTATCGGTGAAATCATCGGGCTTCTGCAATCTCCTGCTAAAAATGTTATTGGAGCTTTGCAAAGCAACGCTGGTCAAAAAATCGCCGGTCTGGTCAAGGCACTCGAGGAACGTGCCGCTTAACTTCCTCATTAAATTTAAAACAAACCCGTAAAACTAAAGTTATGGCAGAAATTAAGGAATTGGCTGAACAATTGGTTAGCCTTACCGTTAAAGAAGTCAATGAATTGGCTCAAATCTTAAAAGAAGAGTATGGCATTGAGCCCGCTGCAGCTGCTGTAGCTGTTGCCGCTGTTGGTGGCGGTGGTGGCGAAGCTGCGGAAGAAAAAACATCCTTCGATGTGATTCTGAAAAATGCAGGTGCCTCTAAATTAAATGTGGTTAAAGCTGTTAAAGATTTAACCGGCTTGGGTCTGAAAGAAGCTAAGGAATTGGTAGATGCCGCTCCTAAGCCTATCAAGGAAGGCGTTTCTAAAGAAGAAGCTGAATCCATTAAGGCCGCTTTGACCGAAGCTGGTGCTGAGGTTGAAGTTAAATAAGTTTGGTGCGTTTAGCGCCTAACTCTCCTTTTTCACTTTACCATGTCCGCTTCCCGGACATGGTAAAGTCTTTGTCGTTTGACGCCGTTCTTTATTCTCTGAATGTCTAATTTCGTGCTCATTACTAGCAATGGCTGCAACTAAAAAAAATTCTCCTTCCACTTTGGCTCCGGCAAGACATAATTTTGCCTCCATTCAAAATCAAGTGGATTATCCCGATTTCCTGGAAGTGCAATTGAAATCCTTCAAGGATTTCTTCCAACTTGAAACTACTCCAGAAAATCGCATCAATGAAGGGCTATACGCCGTTTTCAGCGAAAATTTCCCAATTACTGATGCACGCAATCAGTTTGTTTTAGAATTCCTCGACTATTTTATAGACCCCCCTCGATATACCCTCGATGAATGTATTGAACGTGGGTTAACTTACAGTGTGCCGCTGAAAGCTAAATTGAAATTGTATTGTACTGATCCCGAACATGAGGACTTTGAAACTATTGTTCAGGACGTTTATTTAGGTACAATCCCCTACATGACACCCAAAGGTACCTTTGTTATTAATGGTGCCGAACGGGTAATCGTTTCTCAATTGCACCGCTCTCCTGGGGTGTTCTTCGGCCAAAGCCGGCATGCCAATGGCACAAAATTGTACTCAGCCCGTATCATTCCTTTCAAAGGTTCTTGGATTGAATTCGCTACGGATATAAACAGTGTGATGTATGCCTACATCGACCGGAAGAAAAAGCTTCCTGTAACCACGCTCTTCCGAGCTATTGGCTTTGATTCAGATAAAGATATTCTCGAAATTTTTGACTTGGCAAATGAGGTTAAAGTCAATAAAGCCAATCTCAAAAAATCCGTAGGCAGAAAGTTGGCCGCTCGAGTTTTACGGGTTTGGTTCGAGGATTTTGCTGATGAAGATACCGGTGAAGTTACTTCCATCGAACGCACAGAGATTTTACTCGAACGTGAGGTTGTTCTGGAAGAAGACCACATTGATTTGATTCTTGAATCTGGAGCAAAAAGCATTATTCTGCATAAGGAAGACGGAAATTCAGCAGATTACGGAATTATTTACAACACGCTCCAAAAAGACGAAACCAACTCTGAGCTTGAAGCGGTAGAAAAAATATATAAAGTCCTACGGAATGCCGATCCCCCAGACGAGGAAACGGCACGCAGTGTTCTTGATAAGCTTTTCTTTAGCGATAAACGCTACGATTTGGGAGAAGTGGGTCGCTTTAGAATCAATAGAAAACTGGAACTCAACATCTCTAGTGAGGTTCGAGTTTTGACTAAGGAAGACATCATTGCCATTGTTAAACAGCTTATTATGCTGATCAATAGCAAAGCCAATGTCGATGATATTGACCACCTGTCCAACCGCCGCGTTCGTACGGTAGGCGAGCAATTGTACAATCAATTTGGAGTCGGTCTTGCCCGAATGGCAAGAACTATACGTGAACGCATGAACGTTCGTGATAATGAGGTGTTTACTCCAACCGATTTGATCAATGCCAAAACGCTGGCCTCTGTAATCAATAGCTTCTTCGGGACAAACCAACTATCTCAATTCATGGATCAAACAAATCCATTGGCTGAGGTAACTCACAAACGTAGGCTTTCAGCTCTGGGACCCGGAGGTCTTTCTAGAGAACGTGCCGGTTTTGAGGTGCGCGACGTACACTATACCCACTATGGCCGGTTGTGTACCATTGAAACCCCTGAAGGTCCAAACATTGGTTTGATTTCTTCGCTTTGCGTTTATGCCCGAATCAATAAATTAGGTTTCATTGAGACACCTTATCGTCAAGTAGAAAATGGTCGTGTTTTGTTGTCCAATGACATCACCTATTTGAGCGCCGAGGAGGAGGAAGCCAGCATCATTGCTCAAGCCAACGCCATCTTAAACGACAAAGGAGAATTTGTAAACAACAAAATTAAGAGTCGTTTTGAAGGAGATTTCCCCTTGGCTGAACCCAATACGGTTAAGTTGATGGACGTTGCTCCCAATCAAATTGCTTCAATTGCAGCTTCTCTGATTCCATTTCTGGAGCACGATGATGCCAACCGGGCTTTGATGGGTTCTAACATGATGCGCCAAGCTGTTCCTTTATTGCAGCCCCAAGCTCCTATCGTCGGAACTGGGTTAGAAGAACGGGTTGCCCGCGATTCCAGATTGCTAATCAATGCTGAATTTGATGGTGTGGTAGAGGCTGTGGATGCACGACAGATTTCAATCCGATACCAAAGAACAGAAGAAGAGAAATTGATAAGCTTCGACGATGATTTGGTAACGTATAACTTGATTAAATTCCGCAAAACCAACCAAAATACCACCATCAACCTGAAGCCCATTGTTAAAAAGGGAGATAGGGTTGTCCGTGGACAAGTGCTTTGTGAAGGGTTTGGTACTGAAAATGGGGAGTTGGCTCTAGGTCGAAACCTCTTGGTGGCTTTCATGCCCTGGAAAGGTTATAACTTTGAGGATGCCATCGTGATCTCTGAGAAAATCGTTAGAGATGATGTATTTACATCGCTTCATATTGATGAGTTTATCATGGAGGTTCGCGATACCAAAATGGGGCATGAAGAATTGACAGCGGACATCCCTAATGTGTCCGAAGAGGCAACCAAAGATCTTGATGAAAATGGGATTATTCGCGTCGGTGCAGAGGTTGTTCCTGGAGATATTCTCATTGGAAAAATCACACCCAAAGGCGAATCAGACCCGACTCCTGAAGAAAAACTGCTTCGAGCTATTTTTGGTGATAAGGCGGGTGATGTGAAAGATGCATCCATGAAAGCTCCCCCCTCTTTATATGGGGTTGTGGTCGATCGTAAGTTGTTCTCTAAGAGCATGAAAGATCGCCGTGCAAAAGCAGAAGATAAAAAGGAATTGGAAGTTCTTGATAAAGAATATGACAAGGAATTTGCAGCTCTAAAAGAGAAAATGATTTCTCGCCTTATGATTCTTTTGGAAGGTAAAGTTTCCAATGGAGTGTACAACAGTGTGCGCGAAGAGGTCATTAAAAAGGGTTCGAAGTTCTCCAAAAAGTCGTTTTCTAATGTAGATTTCATCCATGTTAATCCGGAAAATTGGTTGAAGGATGAGGAGTTGAATCAAAAGATTAAGCAATTGATTCACAACTATTCCATCAAGCACAACGATTTGTTTGGCGTGTTTAAGCGGAAGAAGTACAACATTACTGTAGGCGATGAATTGCCATCCGGCATTATTCAGTTGGCCAAGGTGTACATCGCTAAAAAACGGAAGCTAAAAGTAGGGGATAAGCTCGCTGGTCGTCACGGTAATAAAGGTATTGTAGCCAAAATCGTTCGTCCAGAAGATATGCCCTTCCTTGAAGACGGAACGCCTGTGGATATTGTTTTAAACCCCTTAGGTGTTCCTTCACGGATGAACCTTGGGCAGATTTATGAAACAATTCTGGCTTGGGCAGGATATAAGTTGGGTAAGAAATACGCTACACCAATTTTTGATGGGGCTAGTATTGACGATATCCAACATGAAATCGAGTCTGCCGGCCTTCCTCGATTGGGTAAAACTCAATTGTATGATGGAGGGACAGGGGAGAGGTTTGATCAGCCTGCAACTGTAGGAATGATCTACATGATTAAACTCAGCCACATGGTGGATGATAAGATGCATGCCCGTTCCATCGGACCATACTCTCTGATTACCCAACAACCTTTAGGCGGTAAAGCTCAGTTTGGAGGGCAACGTTTTGGGGAAATGGAAGTTTGGGCGCTGGAAGCGTTCGGAGCCTCTCATATCCTTCAGGAAATGTTGACCATTAAGAGCGACGACGTTATGGGAAGAGCTAAGGCGTATGAAAGCATCGTTAAAGGCGATCCGCTTCCTGTGCCAGGTATCCCTGAATCGTTTAATGTTCTTTTACACGAACTACGTGGCTTGGGCCTCAAAATTGTTCTTGACTAATTTCGGATTTTTTAACCTATAAGATATCATAGTATGGCCTTTCAACCAGAAGCCAAAACTACTGGAGACTTCTCCAAAATAACCATCAGTCTCGCTTCTCCGGATTATATCCTGGAGCAAAGCCGGGGTGAGGTTACCAAACCCGAAACCATCAACTATCGGACGTTTAAGCCTGAACGCGACGGCCTGTTTTGTGAACGCATTTTCGGCCCTGTCAAAGATTGGCAGTGTGCCTGCGGTAAATACAAAGGCATCCGCTATAAAGGAATTGTCTGCGACCGATGTGGTGTTGAGGTAACCGAAAAAAAGGTGCGCCGTGAACGCACAGGGCACATTATGTTGACGGTTCCCGTTGCCCATATTTGGTATTTTCGCTCTCTCCCAAATAAGATTGGTTTGTTGCTTGGTCTTCCAACGAAGAAGCTCGAAGCCATTATTTATTATGAAAAGTATGTGGTTATTCAACCCGGGGTGAAGGAAGGTGAAATCAATACTCTTGATTTCCTTTCTGAAGAAGAGTATTACCAAGTTTTAGATACGCTTCCAAAGGAGAATCAGTATTTGGACGATAACGATCCGACTAAATTTATCGCTAAAATGGGCGGTGATGCACTCTATGATTTATTGTCTAGAGTCAACTTTGAGACGTTAAGTAAACAGTTAGAAAGTCAGTCCAACGATACTAAATCTCAACAGCGCCGCCAAGAAGCGTTGAAGCGTCTTCAAGTGGTAGAATCGTTTAAGGACGCCAACTCACGTACGGATAACCGCCCCGAATGGATGGTAATTAAGGTTATTCCAATTATCCCACCCGATTTGCGTCCCCTGGTTCCTTTGGATGGAGGTCGTTTCGCAACTTCAGATTTGAACGATTTATATCGCCGTGTAATTATTCGGAATAACCGCCTGAAACGTTTGATTGAAATTAAGGCGCCTGAAGTTATCCTTCGCAATGAAAAACGGATGCTTCAAGAAGCTGTAGATGCTTTGTTCGATAACAGCCGTAAATCATCCGCCGTTAAAACGGATTCGAATCGGGCGCTTAAGTCGCTTTCTGATTCCTTGAAAGGAAAGCAAGGTCGCTTCCGGCAAAACCTACTCGGAAAACGTGTGGATTATTCAGCTCGTTCCGTTATTGTTGTGGGACCCGATTTACAACTGCACGAATGTGGTCTTCCGAAAGACATGGCAGCCGAATTGTTCAAGCCATTCATCATTCGTAAGCTTGTTCAGCGCGGATTGGTTAAAACGGTCAAATCTGCCAAAAAAATGGTCGATCGCCGTGAGTCTGTGATTTGGGAGATCCTAGAATCAGTGTTAAAAGGGCATCCAGTGCTCTTGAATCGCGCCCCAACCTTACACCGATTAGGCATTCAGGCCTTTCAACCAAAACTGATTGAAGGAAAGGCGATTCAATTGCATCCTTTGGCTTGTACTGCTTTCAACGCCGACTTTGATGGTGACCAAATGGCAGTTCACGTTCCACTTGGAAATACAGCTATTTTGGAAGCTCAAATTCTGATGCTTGGAGCTCATAATATCATTAACCCTGCCAATGGAGCTCCAATTGCAGTTCCTTCTCAGGACATGGTGTTGGGCTTGTATTACATTACGAAAGAGAGAAAGAATTCTTCCGAACACGAAGTGAAGGGAGAAGGAATGGTATTTTACTCTCCTCAGGAAGTAATCATTGCCTACAATGAGCGAAAGGTAGATTTGCATGCCGGAATTAAGGTGAAAGTGAACGTCCGTCAATCCGATGGCTCCTTGCAGAATACCTTAATCGAAACCACGGTAGGTCGGGTGTTGTTCAACCAAGTTGTTCCTAAAGAATACGGTTATATTAACCAATTGTTGACCAAAAAGTCACTTCGGGACATCATTGGTGATATTTTCAAAAAAACCAACTTATCCGTTGCCGCTAAGTTCCTCGATGATATCAAGGAAATTGGATTCTCTATGGCTTTCCGCGGAGGGCTTTCATTCTTGATTGACGATTTGGTGATTCCAGAGGAAAAGGCCATGTTAATCGAAAGTGCTCAAGAACAAGTAGAAGAAGTGTGGAGCAACTACAACATGGGATTCATCACGAATACCGAACGCTACAATAAAATCATTGATATCTGGACTTCAACGAACATTTCGTTGACTCAGATTGTGATGAAGCAAATTAGCGAAGACAAGCAAGGGTTTAATCCAGTTTACATGATGCTTCACTCCGGTGCTCGGGGGTCGCAAGAACAGATTCGCCAGCTTTGTGGAATGCGTGGACTGATGGCTAAACCTCAAAAATCAGGAGATACAGGCGGGGAAATTATTGAAAACCCTATCCTTTCTAACTTTAAGGAAGGTCTTTCAATCCTTGAGTACTTTATTTCTACTCACGGGGCCAGAAAAGGTCTTGCCGATACGGCCTTGAAAACAGCCGATGCGGGATACTTAACCCGCCGCTTGGTTGACGTTGCTCAAGATGTTATTATCAATGAGGTAGATTGCGGTACCCTACGTGGACTTAGCATGTCTGCCTTAAAGGTCAATGACGAAGTGAAAGAAACGCTGTATGAGCGCATTCTTGGAAGGGTTGCTTTGGAAGATGTGATTCATCCAAATACAGGAGAAATCATTATTTCCGCAGCACAAGAAATCGATGAGGAATTGGCTGCAAAAGTTGAAAACTCACCCATTGAAACGGTAGAAATTCGTTCAGTTCTAACCTGCGAAGCCAAGCGTGGTGTGTGTGCTAAATGCTACGGCCGAAACTTGGCCACCGGCAGAATGGTGCAACGTGGCGAAGCCGCTGGGGTTATCGCTGCTCAATCCATTGGTGAACCAGGTACCCAGCTGACCTTGCGGACGTTCCACGTAGGTGGGGTTGCCGGAGGTAGCTCTGCTGCTAACCGCTTGGTCGCTAAATACGACGGTATCCTTCAAATTGAAGAACTTCGTACGGTCGATTCGACAAATGAAAGCACTGGTGATAAAGAAACCATTGTTATTGGCCGTACTGCCGAAATGCGCTTAATCGATGCCAATACGGGAATGGTTTTGACAACCGGAACAATTCCTTATGGCAGCAAATTAAAAGCCATCGACGGCGCCAAAGTCAGCAAAGGAGATATCATTTGCGAGTGGGATCCATGGAACGCTGTTATCATCTCAGAATTCGATGGTAAAGTTGCTTTTGAAAACATCATTGAAGGGTTAACTTTCCGAGAAGAACTCGATGAGCAAACAGGCTTCGTAGAAAAGGTAATTATAGACCGTCGTGATAAAACACGGAACCCAACCATCAAAATCAAATCCAAAAAGGGTGAAGTGCTCAGAGAATATTCTCTTCCAACCTCAGCTCACATTATGGTAAATGATGGAGATCAACTGAAAGCTGGAGCCATTCTGGTAAAAATCCCACGCCAAGGAGGCAAAACAGGCGATATTACTGGTGGTCTTCCTCGAGTTACAGAACTCTTCGAAGCGCGTAACCCGTCTAACCCAGCCGTTGTTTCTGAAGTCGATGGATTGGTAAGTTTCGGTGGAATTAAGCGCGGTAACCGCGAAATCTTTATTCAACCTAAGTCAGGTGAACAAAAAACCTATCTGGTTTCTCTGACCAAACACATCTTAGTTCAAGAAAAC
The DNA here is from genome assembly GCA_027621385.1 of Bacteroidota bacterium. GTDB lineage: Bacteria > Bacteroidota > Bacteroidia > CAIKAF01 > CAIKAF01 > CAIKAF01. Next base: position 10,347 of record JAQCBQ010000077.1, read on the forward strand.
GATTATGTGAAGGCCGGACAACCTCTAACCGATGGAGCCGTTACTCCTTCAGATATTCTTGCAATTAAAGGTCCAACAGCCGTTCAAGAATATTTGGTAAATGAAATCCAAGAGGTGTATCGGACCCAAGGTGTTAAAATCAATGATAAGCACTTTGAAGTTATTGTTCGCCAAATGATGAAAAAGGTTGAAATTATTGACCGGGGTGATACTACACTTCTTGAAAATTCCTTGGTCAATAAAATGGAATTCCAACAAAAAAATGATGCCATTTACGGTATGAAGAAGGTGGTGGATCCCGGAGATTCTTCAGATTTCTTGGCCGACAACCTGATTTCTACCCGTCAATTGCGCGATGAAAATTCATCTCTTAAGCGTAAAGGTCTTCGTATCATTGAGGTGATTGATGCTCAGGCTGCTACTTCTCGTCCCGTACTGCAAGGAATTACACGCGCTTCCTTGCAAACGGATAGCTGGATTTCTGCCGCATCATTCCAGGAAACGACGAAGGTGTTGAACGAGGCTGCCGTTTCAGCTAAGGTTGATTTCCTAGATGGTTTGAAGGAAAATGTAATCGTAGGTCATCTTATCCCTGCAGGAACAGGTTTGAAAGAGTATAGAGGTTCGGTTGTTTACAATCAAGACGACTTTGACAATCTGAAAACTGCCAATACAGAAGAGCAAGATTTGGCTCGGACTAAGAGCAAATCTCTAGCTTGATTTGGAATTTGATTTGATTTGAAGGCGGCTGGATCCCAGCCGCCTTTTTTATTTTATTC
>JAQCBQ010000078.1 GCA_027621385.1 Bacteroidota bacterium
AGCTCGTGTACACGGGCCTTTCCTTCTTCCGGCAACTCCCCGCAGCCGTCCCCGGCGCCTACGCTCTCCTCTTCAATTTACTGCATCTGCCATAGGTTTTGCGACTTTTTTGGGGGGCGGCAACCGGGCTTTCCGGGCTACTCCGCGGCCAAAAGCGGGCCGGGCAGGGCCAGCGCAGTAGCTCCTCACGTCGCTCTGCCCTTGCCCGCCCGGCAACCGCTTTCGGCCTTGCGGGGTAGCCTCGTCAATCCCTGCCGCAAGCGGAGTTGTACCTATCAATCAACCTAAGTTCATCTGAATGGCCGGAATGGTCACTTTCAAGACCCAAATCCCTCTGCCAAACCAAAGCGCAGCGGCTCTAGCCCAAGGAATAATAAATCACCAAGGAGCCCACAGCAATCCGATACCAACCAAACCAATAAAACCCGTATTTGGTTAGGTACTGAATAAAAATTCGAATGGCCAAAGCCGCTACCACAAAAGCAACAATGTTCCCAACCAACAACAAGGTCAGGTTGCTGGTATTAAACAACTCCGGATGCTCTCCCCACAAATCCCAGGTGCTTTTCGCCGTGGCCCCAAACATGGTCGGCACCGCCAAAAAAAATGAAAATTCTGCAGCTTGCTTTCTTCCAAATCCCTGCGTTAATCCCCCAATAATGGTGGCAGCCGAGCGGCTGACCCCCGGAACCATAGCCAATACCTGAAAGCAGCCAATGATAAACGCCTTGACCGATGACATGTTTTTCGCAGGCTCCTCAGACGTTTTTAAAAACCACTTGTCCACATTAACCAGTACAAATCCGCCCAACAACAGCATACAGCCAATGATAAAGGTAGATTCTAAAAACTCATCAATCAGACTTTTAAACAACAGCCCAAACACCACCGCAGGAAAAAAGGCCAGCAATAAATTCCGATAAAAAGGAATCGGATTTGAGGTCAAAAACCGCTTTCGGTACAACACCAAAACCGATAAAATGGCGCCCAACTGAATGGCTATTTCAAACAGCTTTACCCAAGAATCCTCGTGAATTCCCATAACAGCAGAAACCAATACCATGTGGCCTGTGGATGACACCGGCAAAAACTCTGTTAACCCCTCAACAACAGCAATTAGAATAGCTTGCCAAAGTTCCATGCATTAGTTTTTGAACCGCTTCATGATTCCAAAACCAAAAACCGCAAATCCGGCTAAAATCAACAAGGGGGCTACCGTTAACCGCTGTGAACTGAAAAGGGCCTCACTAAATTCGTTGGGATTGTCCGTGCCACCACCACTCAAGGCAATAAAACCCCCAATCAGCATAGCAATACCAAGCAACATCAACACATAATTGGTTCTGTGAAAATTCAGACCTGTAGGAGCATCTTTGGATGTTGACATAGCGTTAATTTCAAAAGGGTGAGTTCAAAGATAACCCAATCTTATTAAAGGTGAATGCGGTTGGCCGACAGGCGAAGGAATTTTCGCACCGCCATCCAGGTGCTAAGCCACGTCGAGGCAAAAGAAAGCAGAGCAATCAGTCCACTCAATACGGCTAAGCCCTGAAAAAAAACAGGGTCATTCAACTCTGGAGCATGCTGAAGTAAATACAAGGCGGCCAACCAAGTTAAAGCAATTCCCAACAACGAGGAAACCAAGCCCTGCCACCAACCGGCCAGCAGAAACGGCTTTCGGATAAACGAGGAGGTGGCTCCTACCAATTGCATGGTTCGAATCAAATGCCTACGGCTATAAATGCTCAAACGAATGGTATTGTTAATTAAAAACAGCATGATTAGGGTTAAAATTGCAAGTACACCACCCAAAACCCAACCTGCCAACTGCAAATTTTTACGCACCTGCTCCCAACTGAACGGATCGCTTTCCAAGGCCGAAATTTGCTTGGGCCAGCCCTGAAGTAAGGCCTTCTCAATGCGGGGCAACGAATCTGCATGCACATATTCGGCCTTTAATCCCAATTCAATCAGGTGTGGAAATGGATTCACCTCCAACACATCCCGCACATCGTCCTGATAAAATTCTAAGTATTCCTGGGCTGCAGCCTCCGGACTGATGTGTTTGGCATCCCGAACAAAGGGCTGAGTTTTTATCCCCTTTAACAACGCTGCCATGCTACCCACCTCTATATCATCCGCCAAAACAAGCTGAATGGTAAATTGCTGCTTGGCCACAATGCTTAAACGATGGCCCACCAAAAACAACAGGCCCAAAGCACCTAAAACCATCATAACCAAGGTTACAGAGACCACCGTGGTAAACTGAGCAAATTGAATGCGACGCTTCGATTTTTTAAGTTCTTCACCTGCCATAGTTCAAAGGTCTGCTCTAGTTTCCATTTCTGCAAGACCATCAAGGTTTCCCAATTAACAACGGGTTGTTAACGCCGAGTTTTTAATCGAATCTCTTCTTTTCTGGCGAAAACAGCGAGCTTACGAGTTTAAATGTGGCTCAAATTCCACACCAAAGCCAATTTCCCCTGCCGTTCACCACGGGCAAAGGCCAACATGGTTGATTCAAAATCGGCTACCGCAACTGCCGCGGCCAAGGGTGGACGCAAATACCCATTTTGGGCGCGCTCAGCCATGGTTTTAAGTCCCTTCAGCAGCAGTTCAGGACGCTCACGGCCCACATGCAGCATGTTGAGCGTAGCGATGGAACGCGATGCCAAAAGCATGGTAATTGGATTGTAAATCCCCGAATTCCAAACCATTAATGCATCTCGAATCAAGGATTTACGGCCTGAACGAACGGCGGCGCCATACGACAACAGCACTCCGCCCGGCCGCAAGCGCTTGTATCCCTGAGCCAAATGAAGTCCGGCCAAGGGATCGAAAATTCGGTCAAACTTTTGGTCGGCAGAAATCTGGGTCCACCAAGGCCGTTCTGACCTGTTCAAAACAGCAACCTGCCCCGGAAATTCTTCCGCCAAAGCCTGAAGTTTTTCGGGGTTTCGACTGCTAAACCAAACTCGGGCACCCTGTTGTATCGAGTGTTCCATTAAAGCCCGACCAACGGCACCGGCGGCAGAGTGCACCAAAACCTGATCGCCGGGCTGAACACTTGTCAGAACCTCCGACAAATACCAGGCGGTCACATAGGCTGTAACCAAGGCACAAGCTTGCGGGGAAGAAAGCTGGGTTGGAGCCATTACCACCTGCGATGCAGGAAGGTCAATCATGGAGGAAAATCCGCCGAAGGGCGTAAAGGCCATGATGCGTTGCTGCAGCATTTCGGTCGGAACTCCTTCTCCTTTGGCCTGAATGGTACCCACAACCTCGTAACCGGGAACAAAAGGGGGTTTGGGGGCGTCCCCATACAACCCTTGCATCATCAAGGCATCGGCGAAATTAATGCCCGAGGCTTCGACCGCAACGCGCACATGCCCGGGAGCAGGCAAAGGGTGTAGCATTCCGGTTTTCAATTCCCAAACGGGCAAGGCTGTGTCCGCCTGGACCAAACACCATTGTTTCATTTCCATGCTTCAAAGGTGTTGAAAAATTAGGGATTTGATACCAAGGCCAGCCCCGCTCCCAATACCTTTGACAACCCATACATCAGCACATTAACACCTTTTTTGCATGAATAGGCCATGCAAAACGACATTCATTGCTGTACCTTTGAAAAAAAAGACCATGAAAACGCTATTGACTTTTCTTTTTCCTGCCCTGTTGAGTGTTAGTACTGCCGCTGCTCAAATGGAACTGGGTCCGAAATTTGATGCCAAAGAAATGGAAGTGGACTTTAATTCGGTGAAAACCGGAGGCAAGCACGATGCGGTTTTTGTTTACAAAAATGCCGGCAATCAGCCGCTGTTGATTACACAAGCCGAAGGTTCTTGTGGCTGTACTGTACCTGATTACCCAAAAGGCCCCTTGAAACCCGGCGGAACCGGACAGATTAAAATCACCTATGATGCCAAAGCAAAAGGCCCCTTCAATAAGACGGTGACATTAACTACCAACGAAGTTGAGGGTAAAAACAGCGATGGGCAAACCATTTATAAAAAACACGTCATTCAGGTCAGCGGAAACGTGGTCGATTAAGCCGGGTTGCCGTTCAGCATTGCGGCAGAATACCTACTTTTGAGGCCTAATCTAAACATGCTATGCCTACGGTTTCAGACAAGGGTCTTCAAATGCCCGCTTCTCCCATTCGAAAGTTGGTGCCTTTTGCAGAAGAAGCCAAACGAAAGGGCAGAACAGTGTACCATTTAAACATTGGGCAGCCCGACATCAAAACTCCAATTCAGGCCTTGAATGCCATTCGGAATTTCGATTTGCCCGTTGTAGAATATAGCCATTCTGCCGGGTTTGCCTCCTACCGCGAAAAACTCGCCGCCTATTACCAAGGATTGAATTTGCCGGTTCAAGCGGAAGACATTTTGATTACCACCGGGGGCTCAGAGGCACTTCTTTTTGGACTGATGAGCTGCTTGGACCCCGGAGATGAGGTTATTATTCCTGAGCCGTTTTATGCCAATTATGCCGCTTTTGCTATTGCTGCCGGAGCCCGAATTGTTCCGGTAACCGCGCACATTGAAGATGGGTTTGCCCTACCTTCTCCCTCGGCCTTTGCCGAAAAAATCAGCGCAAAAACCAAAGCCATTGTAATTTGCAATCCGGGGAATCCCACCGGAACGGTTTACTCAGCCGAAGCCTTGAATGCCTTGCGTGACTTGGTCATCAAGCACGATTTGTTTTTGTTCGCCGACGAGGTGTACCGTGAATTTGTGTACGATGGACAGCCCTTTACCAGCACACTTTCATTGGAAGGGTTGGAACAGCATTTGATTTTGGTGGATTCGGTGTCGAAGCGCTACAGTATGTGTGGAGCCCGAATTGGAGCCATGATTACCCGAAATGCGGAAGTATACCAGGCCGCCTTAAAATTTGCTCAAGCCAGACTCAGCCCCCCTACCTTTGGTCAGGTAGCGTCTGAAGCTGCTTTGGACGCTCCGGCGTCGTACTTTACTGAAGTGGTCCAAGAGTATGTACACCGCAGAAATCTGACGCACCGCTTACTGACTTCCATTCCCGGAGTTACGGCGCCCCTTCCCGGAGGAGCCTTTTACATGGTAGCGGAATTGCCGGTGGAAGATGCTGAGGATTTTTGTGCCTGGTTGCTCACCGATTTTGAATGGGAAAACCAAACGGTGATGTTGGCACCTGCAGCAGGTTTTTACCGCAGCGCAGGCGCAGGAAAAAAGCAAGTCCGCATTGCCTACGTGTTGAACGAGGCCGATTTGCAAAACGCCATGCGGTGTTTGGAATTGGGACTGAAAGCCTACCAAACCTTGGGGCGCTGAGGGCAATCCATTGTGTTGATAGCTCCTTTAATTTCGTTCCCAGCCCCTTAAGGTGGGTTTATTGAACAATCCATTTCACGGACTCACCTCCATTGGCCGGCACCAAAAAATACAGACCTGAAGCGAGCCTGATTTTGGGCAATGCCGTCATGGTTTCCGGTTGTGCATCAAAGGCAGCTACCCGTTTGCCATGTGAATCTAAAATCCAGATTGTTCCTCCCACATGCTGGGGCGGAGCATAATAATACCCCTCACCTTGAGATGGGTTTGGAAAAACCTGGGCTTTATCTTCTGCTAAAGGACTAGGCTGGCACCAGTTTTTATCTTCCCAACCTGCTTCAGAATTCCAAGTTAATTCCTGATTCAGGCCTTTAAATCTAATCTCAGCAAAGGGGATTGCCGGTGGTGTTTCATGCCAATCCGGCCAGCTTATGTTGACACAAGCAATTCCCAGGCACAAGGTGTCGGTCGTGCTTCCAGAAACAGAATCGGTCGATGCCCGCTTCCAAATCAAATTACCCTGGGTATCTAGAATCCGCAGCTCGGCTTGTTTAAGCTCGGGGTGGCTATATTGAATGGTGTTTATGGGTGCCGGATTAATTCGAACATAAGCAGAGCGCAGGTTGTCGGCGGGGTATTCATCGGGCATTCCCTCAGGCAAAATCAGTCGAAGTTCCAGGCTGTCGCTACCAAGGGCAAAAGGAATTTTGGGCCGTAAGTCCAGCCATAGGGTATCAGAAAAAGCCATGGAACAAGGCTGTTTCCATTCAACAGTGCCCTGTTTTGATTTCAATTCTATACTTACAGAGTCAGGACAAATTCGGCCCCAATTAACAATGCCTGCCAGTATAGGTTGCCCTAGGCAATACAAGTTGGGTTCGGGCGCCAGCAATTCAAAATCTACATCCAAAGCCGCTTGTGGATAATATCCGCCGGGCAAGGCCGCAGTTCCCTGCTGAATCGGATCTAGCCAAACCCCTAAGCTACGGGCAGAATCAAGCCCAGCCCAACCTGCAAACAAGCCTCCATAATAATCTTCCAGTTCGTTGCCACAGGCGGCATAACCTCCACGAAGATGCCCCACCAATTGATTGGTTTCGGCTTGGATTAATGGACTTCCGCTGGAACCCGGCTCGGTGGTGCCTGTGGCCCAACGGTTCACCCTAAGGTAAGCACCTGTTCCTGAAACTGCGCCCAAATAGGTGCTGCGTCCCAGTCCGTTCATTTCTGCTTTAGAATGCTTAAGTACATCTCCACGGGGATGATGCAAACCATAATATGCAGGCCCCGGTACGCTATCGCTTCGATTCCAGCCCGCCCAGAAGGGCTTCCATTGAGGCAGGGGATTGCGATCTAGCTTCCACAATTCTCCATCTGAAATGGAGCTGGAGGCCAGCTTAACGGCACCCTGCACCGACCGATTTAAGGCCGCATCGGGCCCACCACAACTTGGACTAAAATAATCAAATACAAAAATAGATTCAGAACTTGTATTGCAGTGCCGGGCAGTTAAAATAAGGGGCGAGCCATCTTGAGCGGTATTGTTCAGCAAAGTGCCGGTGCAGCGGCGCGCTCCTGTGGGCGACAGAATTAAGACCATGGCATCTTTTAGCTGATTTTGCCCTAAACATTCAACATCGATGTTGCAGGGGCCGGCGCTTCCAAATCCGCTTTTTTCTGAGCTGGGTTCATACCACAGGTGCGAAATGCTCCAATTGGGGGGAATTGCCTGAGTTGTTTCCCAAATCAAACACAAAGAATCTCCTGAAATGGGCGGAACCGCAAAATCGCCGCGGGAATTGGCATGTCGGAAATCAAAAGGGCCACGCAATTCCCGATTTGACAGCAACCACAATTGCTCTCCTGCTTGAGGGAAAAAACCTTGTAAAACAGGAATCGTAGCCTTAACCTGATTCATGGTAAAGCCTACACTGTATTGGATTCTATGCCCTTGAGCCTGAGCTATCCAGCTGCCTTGGCCGGGGAGCAGATTCATTACCTGTCCCCATGGTTGCGTTTTTTCCTGGTTTGGTTCAGAAAGCAGAGGTACGGGATTGGGGGTTAAAACCGTCCAATCCACCCAGTCCGGGAAGGACATACGCTTTAGAGACTTGAATTCCTGAGCGAACGTGCTCAGTGTCAATCCCAATGTGAATAGTACCGTCCAAACCGATTTCATTGCTTAAAGATACGGCAGGAAACGGAATTCTGCCGTTTCAATACTGATTCGGCAGCCTGATTTCTATTTTCTGCGCTGAGGATCTAAGCCCTCATGTCCTAAATCTGTAAGTCCATTCAAAAGGGCAAACAAGGCCGAGGTGGTAATGATGCAGCCCATAACCACTGGATAATCCATGGTTTGAATGCCCAATACCAGTGCGCGTCCCAGCCCTTTCCATCCAAAAATATACTCCACAAATACAGCTCCTGCCAGTAAACTACCAAACCAACCTGTAAACGTAGTCCATACGGGGCCCAGAGAGGCACGCAGCAGGTGGACAAACCAAACCCGTTTGTTGGGCAATCCCTTTGCTTCTGCGGTGCGCACAAAGAGCAATTCCCGATTGGAGAGCAGGGTGTTTTTGGTCATTTGAAGCATCACCGACAAGGGCCGTATTCCCAGCGTAAAGGTGGGAAGAATCAAATGTTGAAGAGCCAAGTGCCGTTCTCCGGTTAAGTTATCTATATAAAACAAACTTCCCCAAGGGGGCAGCCCGGTAATGTGATGAAGCACAAAACCAAACAGCCAGGCGATTAAAATAGCTGAAAAAAAACTAGGCAATGCCATACCAGCGGTACTTAGTGTGAGAAGCAATTTTTCCCACCATTGATTTTCATGTCGTGCAGCTATATATCCCAACGCGATTCCTCCAAATCCTGCCAACAGCATAGAGGCCAGAGCCAATATCAGCGTAGCCGGAAAGGCCGAGGCCACAATATCGCTAACCGCACGCCCCGTTTGATAGCTTTTGCCAAAAGAGGGCCATTTAAATCCAAGGGCCAAGCCGGAGTCGGGGTTCGATTTAAGTCCTATTGGACTAAGGTCGTTCAGGTACCAAGCTACTTGTTTCCAAACGGGCAAATCCAGGCGAAGTTCCTGTTTAAGAGCAGCAATGGTGGCGGAATCGGTTTGTTGTCCGGCCAGCTCGTACACGGCCTGGTCTCGGCTATTGAGCAGACCGAAAAACAACCATGAAAGCAGGGTTGCGCTTCCGAAGGCATACAACAAACTTCGTCCAACTATGCTACCAAGGCGCTTCAACGCTGCAGTAAGCTGGAAAGATCATCGGGCGAGGGCAAATTGCGGGCGGCCCATTTTGCTACCACTTTACCGTCCTTAATCAGCACCAAGCCCCCGTTGCTTCGAAGAATGGTTTTAAGGGCTTTTTCATCGTTGAAACAGAGGGGGATGTCCAACTGATTTTCATTTTTAAACTCATTCAGAACTTCGTCAAAATCGGGAGCGGCCAGGAGGTAAAGAATGCCAGCATTTCGGGCCGTAGGAATAAGCGCTTTTTGGGCTTCAATCACCGAAGCTGAGGCTTCATTCAAGTGGTTGTAGGCTCCCAAAAGAACATATCCTTTGGTTTTGAACAGGCTGTCGCCGTACTCTTCTCCGGAATAGGAATCTCGAAGCGTAATGTCTTTAATTCCGGGTTCTTGTCCTTTTTCCAAAATGGTTTGATCTTGTTTCCAGAACAAGTGGGTTGCTTCGAAGGTTGAATCAAACCAATCCCAATTGTCGGTAGGTTGGCGAACTTCCAAGCAATCGCTTTTTCGAATGTACACCATCTGTATTGAAGCTCTGTCGGGGGTAAAGGTTGCTCCTTCGCGGATGTCTTTGCCTACGGCCCAGGCGCGGTAATCTTTAACCGGTTCAAAGGCCGAACAATACACAGAAAACCCGGTTGTAATAACCAGCGCCAGGGCCATTCCCCAATTGGCTCCTGTATTGGGTTTCCAGGCTCTGCCAACTTCAAAAATCAAATGAAACACGCCCAACAGTACGGCGGGCAGCCACCAATCAAACTGAAGGCCACATAAGGCGGCCATTCCGATGCTTGAGGCGGTTAGCATCGCCAATCGGGCGGCGTTGCTTTCCTTGGTTTTGGCTAGGGTTCTCTGCCAAATAAACAACGGTAAAATGAACGCCAACAGGAAAATATCCTTGTAAAACGACTGCCAGGGTGTCAGCTTTAACGCATCGCCAAAGCAACCGCAATCGGTCACTTTTTCATAATAGGCTGAGTAAAACGTGAGGAAAGAGAAAAAGACGGTCAACAGCAAGAGCAGCCAAACGCTCCACCGCAAAAAGACACCATGCAACAGCGACAATCCAAGCGCAATTTCCAGTACGCAAATAAAAATAGCCAAGGCCAATGCATTTTCACCAAAAAAGGAAAACATATTTAGCATAAAAGGGACTCCGGCTGCTAATTCTTCCTCGGGGATGGGTGTTTCCTCTTTTGCATACATGCCATCTTTGAAGACCTCAGCGCAGGGTTCATCCTTTATCTTTTCCCCGTCTTCGGTCAGTACCATTTCGGTTTTGTGCGTCATATCGTGGGCAAAAACCTCAAAGTACTCTTCCAATTTATAGGAAAATCCATGAGGATCATTGGCTTTAATCAAGCCCGACAAAATGAAAATGGTGCCTACAATCAGGCGGGAAGTCCACAACAGTATTTTCATAACTACGAATGTACAACGTCCGAAAAGAGCTTACAAAAATCTTAACGAAACAATAACAACTTGGCGAGTTTTTAGGTTTATCGTCCTTTAAGTGTGCGCACTGCGGGCAAAAAAATACCATGCATCGCATCGAACTGTATTTTTACCTGAGCTAGAAATTCGGGGCTGGCCAGTCGTTTAATTTCATCGGTATCGGAAGCCATTTCAGTGGTAAACTTATACACTTGTTCATAGGGGCCTGCCTCAATTCGGAGCAGCCATTTGTCGTTCATCTTTAAAATGGAAATTCGAAATTCAGGATGTGGAATGGTATCTACAATTCTCATGATACGGGTTTAAATTGATTCAATGCCGAAAACAACAGAACGGTGGGCAAGCCCATAATGGTATAAAAATTTCCTTCGATGCGTTCAATGCATGCCATACCAAACCATTCTTGAATGCCATAACCGCCGGCTTTATCAAAGGGTAGAGCTTGATCCACATACTGTTCGATTTCGAGTTGAGAAAGGGGGCGAACCTGAACCACAGCGGTATCGGTAAAGCTTTGAAATCCAGAGGCATGCGCCAAGCAAACGGCCGTACTTACCTGGTGTGTGGTTCCTTGCAAGTCCATCAACATCTGTATGGCCTGCTGCCGGTTTGCTGGCTTACCGTACATGGCCTTTTCTTTCCACACTACGGTATCGGCGGCAATCACCAGATGTTGTGGCTGAGCAGAAAGCAGATCTTGAAAGGCATGAGCCTTGGTTTTGGCCAGCCATTCTGCGACCTCTTCCACAGGAATGTTGGGAAGTTGATCTTCGTTTACGGGGCGAACCATCACCTGAAAATCAAAGCCTAGGGCTTTCAGCAATTCCATGCGCCGGGGTGAGGCAGAACCTAAAATCAGGGAATAGGGGAACGAAGCGGCTTGAGTGTACATTTAAAGTGGAAAAGGTTAAAAATAAAAATTCCAATAGAGTCCGATTAAGCCCAACAGCATCGACCATTTTAGAAGAGAGGCTACCCATTTAAAGTTTCGGGAAAACAGCAGAAAAGGAATAAGAAGCATATAAGCA
>JAQCBQ010000079.1 GCA_027621385.1 Bacteroidota bacterium
GGGGCGGAGCCTGGCCCGCGTGGTGCGGAGGCGACCTTGGGAGCCACCGCAAGCCCGCTGGGCCAGCCTTCCGCCCACCGCGGACTACCCGCGAAAGCCCGTCTGCCGCCCAAATCTATTCGGCAAAAAAACGGCCCTCATTTCGGGCTAAGCGCCTATCTTTGCCCAAATTCATCGGCATGCTGAAAATCGACCACTTTACGTTTAATCCGTTTTCTGAGAATACGTATGTGCTGAGTCACCCGAATGGTGCTTGCCTGCTGGTGGATCCCGGTTGCTTTAATGCGCAGGAACAACAGCAATTGCTGGATTTTTTTAGCGAACGCAACCTTAAACCCGATGCGGTGCTACTGACGCATGCGCACCTGGACCATATTTTTGGGGTGCAGTTTCTGGTTTCTACCTTTCAAATTCACCTGTGGGCGCACCCGCTGTCGAAGGGCATGATTGAGCGCCTGCCTCAAATTTGCGCGATGTATGGACTGCCGCCCGCCCATTGCCCGCTGCCCACGCATTTTATAAATCCGGAAACCGGGTTCGACTGGCAAGGGGAACATTTTGATGTGCCCCACTTGCCGGGGCATTCGCCCGACCATATCGCACTGATTCAACCCGACCAAGGCTTTGCCATTGCCGGAGATTTATTGTTTTACGATAGCATTGGCCGCAGCGATTTGCCGGGAGGGAATCAGGAGGTGCTGATGCAATCGCTGCAGTACCTGTTGAAAACCTATCCTGACTCTATGCAGGTGTATCCGGGACATGGGCCAGGCACGACGCTGGGGCGGGAACGGAAGTTGAATCCGTATTTGGGAGGCGGGGAGGCTTGAGCAGGGTTTTGTGGTATATACAGGCCTGTTATGACTTGATTGGGGTTTTTACCACAAAGGGCTCTATGTCGGCGCAAAGTGCACAGAGGGGATGTAGTACAGCGAGAGTGTGAAGGAGTTGGTAGGATCCTTTGCGAACCTTTGCGGCTCTCATCGCGAACGTTGTGGTAAAAAAAGGGGCAGTTGTGCCTGGATTGTTGCCTGCTGCAATTCCCCGTAACTTTCTACCTTTGAAATCAATTTTTTTGCATGAACGCCCGCGACGTACGCCAAACTTTTCTGGATTTTTTCCGCCAAAAAGGTCATGAAATTGTGCCTTCAGCTCCTATGGTGCTGAAAGACGACCCTACTTTGATGTTCACCAATGCCGGGATGAATCCCTTTAAAGATTGGTTTATTGGCAACGAACCGGCCAGCTTTTCGAGGGTGGCCGACACCCAAAAGTGCCTGCGGGTAAGCGGCAAGCACAACGACTTGGAAGAGGTGGGCCGCGACACCTACCACCATACCATGTTCGAAATGCTGGGCAACTGGTCTTTCGGCGATTATTTTAAAAAAGAAGCCATTTCCTGGGCCTGGGAACTGCTGACGGAAGTGTATAAAATCCCCACCAATCAACTGTACGTTACTTATTTTGAAGGCGATGCCACGGAAAATTTAGCGCCTGATTTAGAAACCCGAGCCCTGTGGCGCACGTTTCTGCCCGAAGACCGTATTCTTACCGGCAATAAAAAAGACAATTTCTGGGAAATGGGCGATACCGGTCCCTGCGGGCCCTGCACCGAAATTCACGTGGATATCCGGCCCGAGGCTGAGCGCCTTAACGGGAAACCGGGCAGCGAATGGGTAAACCGGGATCACCCCCAGGTTATTGAAGTGTGGAACTTGGTGTTTATGCAGTTTAACCGCACAGCCGATGGCTCGCTGAAGCCCCTGCCCAACACCCATGTGGACACCGGAATGGGCTTTGAGCGTTTGTGCATGGTACTGCAAGGAACCACCTCAAACTACGACACCGACGTATTTACTCCCTACATTCAGTGGCTATCAAAAACCTCCGGCATTCCTTACGGTCAGGCTGAAGCAACCGACATTGCCATGCGGGTGATGGCCGACCACATTCGGGCGGTAGCCCTGGCCATCACCGATGGACAATTGCCCTCCAACACCGGTGCCGGCTATGTGATTCGCCGCATTTTACGCCGTGCTGTGCGCTACGGATTCAGCTTCTTGAATTTTAAAGAACCAACCTTTTACCGACTTCTACCCTTGTTGGTGGAGTCTCTTGGTCAGGCCTTCCCCGAACTGAAACAACAACAAGCCTTTGTATCAAAGGTGATGGAAGAAGAAGAAATGGCCTTTTTGCGCACGCTGGAAAATGGACTGAGTCGGTTGGAAACCTTAATACATCCCGGTAAAACCTTAGATGGGCAAACGGCCTTTGAACTGTACGATACTTATGGGTTCCCCTTCGACTTAACGGCCCTGATTGCTCGTGAAAAAGGCGCTGAGGTGGACGAAGCCGGCTTTCAATCTGCGCTGGAACAGCAAAAAGAACGTTCGCGTTCGGCGGGAAAAATTACCGCGGACGATTGGCAACAAGTTCAGGCCGATGTACCTGTGCAGTTTGTGGGATACGATCAACTGAACAGCAGTGGTCGGCCCATCAAATTCCGCAAGGTTGAATACAAGGGGCAAACCCGATTCCAACTGGTTACTGATATCACTCCGTTTTATCCGGAAGGAGGCGGACAAGTGGGCGATAAGGGCGTTTGGATTGGTCAAGACGGGGAACGACTGCAGGTGCTGAACACCTTGCGCGAGAACCAACTGATTGTGCATGTACTGGATAAACTGCCCGAAAACCCAAATCAACGTTTTGAAGGGCAGGTAGATGAATCTTTGCGGCTGGACACAGCACGAAACCACAGCGCTACGCATTTGTTGCATGCGGCATTGAGGCAGATCTTGGGCAAGCATGTTGAGCAACGCGGATCGCTGGTGCATCCTGATTACCTGCGGTTCGACTTCTCGCATCCCGGAAAAATAAGTGAGGAAGAATTGCAGCAGATAGAACAGGAAGTAAACCGCCGCATTTGGGCGAATCAGCCTTTGCAAGAACGCCGAGACGTCCCTTTTCAGGAGGCATTGGCCTCAGGGGCCATGGCTTTATTTGGAGAAAAATATGGAGAGCGGGTGCGGATGATTGTGTTTGATCCTGCCTTTTCGGTTGAATTGTGTGGAGGTACGCATGTTCAGGCTACCGGCGCCATTGGAATGTTCAGCATTGTGTCGGAAGGCTCTGTGGCGGCGGGGATTCGTCGCATTGAAGCCTTGACAGGGCGGGCGGCCTACGAACTGGCTCGAAATACGGCTAAGGATTGGAAACTGGCGGGAGCATTGTTGAAAGCTCCGGCCAAGCCTCTGGCAGCGCTGGAGGAAACCCTTCAGGAAATGGCGCAATTAAAATCCAGGTTGGAGCGGTTGGAACAGCAAGCAGGGCAGCAGAACTGGAACGAGTTGCTCAAATCGGCCGAAACGGTGAGCGGGCATCGGGTATTGATTGCTCAAACTGAATTAAAAGCCGATTTTGTGCGGAATGCCTTATTTGCGTTGCGTTCGGCTCCGGAATCTTGGTTGGTGGTTTTGGGTGGTTGCGAGGGAGAGAAGGTCGGGTTGACTGTATTTGCTTCTGATGCCTTGGTGGCAGCGGGTGTAGATGCCAGACAATGGATAAAGGAATTGTCGGGACACATCCAAGGTGGTGGTGGCGGACAGCCTTTTTTAGCCAATGCCGGGGGGAAAAATCCGGGTGGTTTGGGGGCGGCATTGACTCAGGCGAGAAGCATGGCTATGGGTGTTTTGGGTTAGTTTTTTGTGGGGGAAAAGCGGGATCAGGCTTGACTGTCTGTTTTTTACCACAAAGCACGCAATGGGAGCCGCAACGTTCACCAAGATTTGGGATTGAATGAGGGTGTGGTTGGGTTTGCTACATCTGCTTTGTGTTCTTTGCGGGTAGAAACAATTTGAGGCGAGACTGTCCGTTTTTTACCACAAAGCACACAATGGGAGCCGCAACGTTCACCAAGATTTGGGATTGAATGAGGGTGTGGTTGGGTTTACTACATCTGCTTTGCGTCCTTTGCGCCAGCTTGGAGTTTTTTGTGGTGAAAAACAATTCAAGGCACAATATTTGATGCGCATTGACGTTTATATTTTCATTTATATTCTATGTTTCGATTAAACTCTCCAACCCTTAATGTGCGGAATTTTTACGGCGCGCGTTTTTTAGGCCTGCTTTGCCTTGTTTTTCTGTTCTTTTGTTGTGCTGGGATTTCGGACGGGGAGGCGGCAGATTACGAAGACGAAATGGTACACCAACAATCGAAAACCAAAGAAAAAGTTCAGGAAGCGGTTGCCTATTGTAAAGAGAAGGGATTTAATACAAACCTGTGTATTTTAATTGACATGGGGGTTCATTCTGGGAAGAACCGATTGATGCTGTGGGATTTAAGGTCGGATAGCCTGTTGTATTCCTGTCTGGTTTCGCATGGATGTGGTCGGCACCCTTGGTCTGCCGATGCCAGTAAAGAGAGTCCAACCTTTAGCAACGAGAATGGCAGTCATCTTTCGTCGCTGGGGAAGTATAAAATAGGTGAACGGGGTTACAGCTCTTGGGGCGTTCATGTAAAATACCTGTTGCATGGTTTAGAAGCGAGCAACAGCAGGGCATTGGCGCGCACCATTGTGTTTCATTCTTGGGATGACATTCCAGAGGAAGAGCCTTATCCGGCAGGGACTCCAGAGGGTTGGGGTTGCCCTGCCGTTTCGAATGCTTCATTTCACCGGATTGATCCGTATTTGAGGCAGAGTGGCAAGCCGGTCTTAATGTGGATTTACAATTAGTTCAAAAATCAGTCGGGCAAAACCACCCGAAAACCGATGGTATTGCTTTTGTTGGTGGGTTTTTCAGAATAGCGAGCGGCTGCACGGCAATTTCTTGCTCTGAAAAACCAACTGCCACCACGCAATACTTTTTCAAAGCCTTCTTCCGGGCCTTTGGGGTTGTTGTTTTCCAACAGGCTGTAGTAGGAGGGTGAGAACCAATCTTCGCACCATTCCAGCACATTTCCATGGGTGTCGTGTAGGCCCCAGCGGTTTGGTGGGAACTGGCCTACGGGCTTACTTTTGGCGGATGTTTTTCCTTTGGGGCAAGTGAAATAGGGGTACATGCCGTCGTAATTCGCTTTTTTGGTATCGAGGCAGGAGTCGTGTCCGAATGGGGCGGAGCCTCCAGCCCGGCAGGCGTATTCCCATTCGGCTTCGGTGGGCAGTCGTCCGCCCAACCACTTGGCAAAGGCCTTGGCGTCGTCCCAGCTTACATTGATGACGGGCATATTGCCCCGCCCCCAGCCCGCATCGCCGGGCTTTTCACGCTCCGTTTCTTCGCAAAACCGGTCGTATTGATCGAACGTAATTTCATATTTGCTCATGGTAAAGGCGGCAATTTCAACTTCCCGTTGTGGGCCTTCGTTGGGCATGCGTTGCATTTCGGTGGCAGGACTTCCCATCAAAAAGCGCCCGCCGGGAATGCGCACCCATTCAATTTGAACGCCACCAGCGGAAGGTTGGCCTGCCGGACCTTTGCTTTCTTGGGGCAAGAGCCGGAATTGAGTGACCACGGAAATGCGCCAACCAAGCTCCTGTTTTTCCTGAAACAACCACACTTTATCGAGTTCGCGGTATAGGCCTTTTCCTTTTTCGACAGATTGGCGGAATTGGTCGGTGTAATCTCCTTGAACCACTTCATTTACCTGTTGATAGGCCAAGGTTTTTCCATAGCTCTCGGCCAGCTGTTCAACCACCTGTTTGGATTGAGTTCCGATTTCTTCAGGCATGCTTCGTTCTCCTGAAATTTCGATATCAAACCGCGCCAGCAGCTCCTTGGATTTGATGCTTAAATAGGTTTGGTAGAGGTTGTCGTGAAGTAGCATTAACTGGTGTTGGATGCGGTGTACATCTTCGGAGGGGTTTCCCGATGAAGGGATGTTTAGCTTTTGTTGCAATTGAGCTTGTCGGTTCAACTTGCCCTTTCTTCTTTCGTTCAAGCTTTGCCATTCTGCCGATAATGTAGAACTGCCGTTCAGGGCATTTTCAATCATGGATTTGCGCAGCTGTGCGGCACGGTCTAGGGCGCTTGAAAAATCGGATGATTTTCCAGACAAAAGGCTTCGAATTTCATGGGGCCATTCTGCCTCGTAGGCGGCGATGCTGTTCAGCATGTCTTCGTCTAGCTTAAATCCATTCACAACCAGGGCCTGTTGTTTGGATTTAGGGCTGTTGTTGAGGCTTTTGGTGGCGGGGGAGTTTGAATTGAGATGTGTGATTTCCAGCTGTGCGATCAGGATAAACGCAGTTTTTTCTTTTGAGCGTTTGGCTAGGAGAACATCTGAAACCTTGATTTCGCCCGACACTTGGTCTTTAATTTGACTTAAAAAAGACTGTCCGGATTCGGTGGTGCTGATTTTTTTAATCGATTCAATCAGGTGGCCATTGAATTCTTCGATGGCTTTGGGGGCCAGGGCCTCTTTGGCCAAATTTTGAAGGTCGGTGGCGGAAAAGGCATAGGCATCGAGGTCATACAGCAAGCAGAGGTATAGTCCTTTGTTGGGTATGGATTTTAGGTCTTGACGCAACTTTTCTTTTAGTGATTCCAGCTTTTGCTGTATCAAATCCATTTCCTTTTCGATGCTGCCGGCATCGCTGATTTCCAGCCAGGTATTCCACATGGCGTCCCAATCCAGTTTTTGATTTCTCCATTGGGCCAATTCGGCTTCAACCGTGGCATTGTGTTCGTTCATGCAGGATTTTAGTTCTGCGATTTCAGAGGAAGAGAATGTGCGTTGGTGTCGGCGGATGAGGTCGGCAAGGCGATATTCAGCCAGATTGGTGGCTGAAAGCACTTGGGGATTTTCTTTTAAGCAAGAGGGCTGGGCCATGGCCATGGGGCCAAGCCCCAAGGCGAGCAAGAAAATGGATAGGTGTAGAATGTTGAAAAAACGGCCCATTTGAGGTAATAAATAAAAAGCAGTTTTTTGGGTGTAGGCAAAAATAGTATAAAATAGTTGGGGTTATGGAATGGCAGTAATGGCGGGAAGAACAATGGCGGGAGAAATATTTTGATTCGGATTGGTTTAGAGTGCCCCCTGCGGCAGGGATTGAAGCAAGTAGCCCGTACCGGTTCAGTGGCTGTGCTGCGCGCGGCGCGGAGGCGACCTTGGGAGCCCCCGCAAGCCCGCTGCAGCAGGCCACTGAACGGGCGGACTACTGCTGAAAGCCCGTCTGCCGCCCCAATGAATCCCAGTTCCCTTGGCATGAGACTTGTAATAGTAGTTTTATTTAAAAAACAACGGATATTTGAATGCAATCGCGACAACTTGACGCGGGTGCGAATAAACTTGATGACGAAACGGACATTATGACATATCATTTGATTGGCGAGGATACGGATTTTATACCTTTAATGACCACGGAGGAGGAGGGGCATTTGGAAGTGTCTGAAATTCCGGAGGAATTGCCCATACTGCCTTTGAGGAATACCGTGTTGTTTCCGGGAGTAGTGATACCCATTACTGTTGGCCGAGACAAAAGCATTAAATTAATTCGTGATGCCTATAAAGGCAAGCGGATTATAGGCGTAGTGGCTCAGCGCGATGCGGAGGTAGAAGAGCCTGGGATGCAGGATTTGTTTGACATTGGAACTGTGGCCAGCATTTTGAAAATGCTGCGCATGCCCGATGGCAGTACCACAGCCATTATTCAAGGCAAGCGCCGCTGTCAAATTGAGGAAATGTTGAAGGAAGAGCCCTATTTGATGGCCAAAGCCAGCATTGTTGAAGAGGGAAAGCCGGAGGACACCGACTCGGAATTTAATGCCATGGTTTCATCCATCAAAGATTTGGCGCTTGAAATAATACAGGCGAGTCCCAATTTACCGAGCGAGGCGGCATTTGCTATTCGCAACATCGAAAGTCCATCGTTTTTGATTCATTTCATTTCTTCCAATCTGAGCAACAGCATGGAAGAAAAGCAA
Organism: Bacteroidota bacterium; assembly: GCA_027621385.1. GTDB lineage: Bacteria > Bacteroidota > Bacteroidia > CAIKAF01 > CAIKAF01 > CAIKAF01. The sequence continues at coordinate 7,924 of JAQCBQ010000079.1, forward strand.
GCCATGCTTGAAGTGAAAGAGTTGAAAGAACGGGCGACGGTATTGTTGCAGGCTTTGCACAAAGAATCTCAGCTCTTGGAACTGAAAAATCAGATTCAAAGCAAGGTTCGGGTGGATATGGACAAGCAGCAGCGCGAGTATTTTTTGCATCAGCAAATGCGTCAGATTCAAGAGGAATTGGGAAATGGAGAGACGGTTGACATTAAAGACTTGCGTAAAAAGGCGACTCGAATGAAGTGGGGAAAAACCGTACAAAAAGCCTTTGACAAAGAAGTGGCCAAGCTGGAGCGGATGAACAGCATGGCTCCGGATTATTCCATTCAGCTGAATTATTTGGAATTTATGACCGATTTGCCATGGTCAGAGTATTCCAAAGATCAATTTGATTTAAAGCGTGCGCGTAAAATTTTAGATCGGGATCACTTTGGATTGGAGAAAGTGAAGGAGCGGATAATAGAGCATTTGGCGGTGTTGAAATTGCGGGGCGATATGCGGGCTCCGATTTTGTGTCTTGCGGGCCCTCCGGGAGTTGGGAAAACATCATTAGGTCGTTCGGTGGCCGAAGCCTTGGGGCGCAAATATACCCGCATGTCGTTGGGCGGTTTGCGCGATGAGAGTGAGATTCGGGGCCACCGAAAAACCTATATTGGTGCCATGCCCGGCCGAATTTTGCAGAGTTTGAAAAAATCGGGCACCTCGAATCCGGTGTTTATTTTGGATGAAATAGACAAACTGAGTCGGGATGTGCATGGGGATCCGTCCAGTGCCATGTTGGAGGTGTTGGATCCGGAACAAAACAACAGCTTCCATGACAACTTTTTGGATTTGGATTTCGACTTATCAAAGGTACTGTTCATTGCCACGGCCAACAACTTATCGTCCATACAGCCGGCCTTGCGCGATCGAATGGAAATCATTCACATTAGTGGGTATTCGGTAGAGGAAAAAGTTGAAATTGCAAAAAAGCATCTGTTGCCAAGGCAGCTTAAAGAGCATGGATTGGGCAAAGACGCGGTTCAGCTCAGCAAGCCTATTTTGGAATTTATGATTGAATCGTACACCCGAGAGAGTGGGGTTCGGAATTTGGAGCGAAAAATAGCGGCTGTTGTTCGGAAGGCTGCCGTGGCGGAGGCTTCGCACGAATTCTTTATGTCTAAAATGGGGAAGGCAGATTTGGTGAAAATTCTGGGTCCGGCCTTGCCGAAGGAACAGTATGAAAACAATGAGCAGGCCGGAGTTGTGGTTGGATTGGCGTATACAGCAGTGGGGGGAGACATTCTGTTTATTGAAACCAGTTTGAGTCGAGGAAAAGGGCGGTTGACGTTGACCGGGAATTTGGGTGGGGTCATGAAGGAGTCTGCGCACATTGCCTATGAGTATTTGAAAAGCAAATCGGATCGGCTGGGTTTGTCGCATGAGGTGTTTGATCATTGGAATGTGCATTTGCATGTGCCGGAAGGAGCCACACCCAAAGATGGTCCTTCGGCAGGAATTACCATGTTAACCGCGTTGGCCTCGGCCTTTACCCAGCAAAAAGTACGGCCTAAACTGGCCATGACGGGCGAAATTACGTTGCGTGGGCAGGTGTTGCCGGTGGGTGGGATAAAGGAAAAAGTACTTGCGGCGCGTCGGGCTAAGATACAGACCATTGTGATGTGCGAGGACAATCGGCGGGATGTAGAAGAAATAGAGCCGTCTTATTTAAAGGGATTGCATTTTGAGTATGTGCGCAGCATGGATCAGGTTTTGGATTTTGCCTTGATGAAGACGAAAGTCAAGGATGCCATTTCGGTGGCGGAGGTCGTGCCGACATCGGCGTCCCGCAGCAAGGACTAAATCTTTGTTTTGTTGGCAAACACAAGTCAGGCTGCTGCGGCAGCATGGTATCTGCGGGCCGGTCGGCATAGGCCGTATTCAATCCGGAAGGAATTCAGTACTTTTACCCAAAGACCTAGGTTATGAAGCAAATTCTGTTCTGTTTCTGCATGTTTTTGGGTTTAGGCCTACAAGCTCAGAAGGTGTATAGTGTTAATTCGGAATACCAAGCCGATGTGAAAGTGGCGGTGGTGGATGCGGAATATAAGGCTGATTTACTGGTGTATAAAGTGAAATCGGACTATCAAGCGGGTCAGAACGACGGGAAGTGGTTTTTTACGGCGGCGGAATATCAGGCCAAGAAAAAGGTGTTTTTTGTGGATTCAGAATACCGAGCCGATTTAAAAATTTATTTTGTTGATGCTGAGTATCGGGCAGGGTGGAAAAATAGCGCTAAGAAACATCTGCTGTATTGACTCGGCCGCGGAATCAATTTCTGCTTTGGGGTTGGCTATTCCCCATCATGGCCATTCTTGTTTTGTATTGGCCGCTGCCATTGCAGCTTAATCGGGTTTTATTTTCGTTTTGGAGCGATGCTGACCGGGCCTTTCGGGTGTACATGGAGTTTGCCTTGGGTCAGGCTTCAGGAGTTTGGCTGGATTCCTGGCTGTTTCCGTACGGAGAACATCTGTTTTATCTAGATGCAAATCCTGTATTGTGTTGGTTTTCAGGGCTCTTCTTTTCGGTTTTCCCTTTCTTGCGTCCGTATGCTACAGGGGTATTTAATGCACTGATATTGGCTCAACTTCTGTTCACGCATTTGGGATGGTACCGTTTGGCTCGGTTTCGGGGTGTTTCTGCGGCTTTTGCCGGGATATTGGCCTTGAGCATTGCAGTGCTGTCGCCCCAATGGCTAAAGAACAACGGAAACTTTTCTTTGGCCTATACCTTTTTATTTCCATGGCTATGTTTGGCCTTGTGGAAGGCCAACAGTCAAGAGAAGGGTAAGCGTGCTGTTTTTGGGGCGGCCTTTTGGGTTGGTCTTTCCGTATTGATTCATCCGTATTTGGGGTTGGTTCATGGTGCATTTGCAGCGCTTTGGATGGTTTTTGCTCGTCCGTTTCAGTTGAAGGGCTTGTGGAATGCGGGTCTGGTGGTGATTCCTCTTTTGTTGTTTGTGCTTTTTCTAAGCTGGTCAGACCCGTCGTATCCCTTTCGGACCAGAGAGCCTTGGGGTGCCACGGACAATCAAATGACGTTTGTGCAGTGGGTTATTCCTGCGGTAGGGCATGTGAA
>JAQCBQ010000080.1 GCA_027621385.1 Bacteroidota bacterium
AGTCCCCCAAGCAACCAACCCAATCGGTACCCTTTTCCTGTAAAAATGGGGAACAACAGTCCGAAGACCAAGGCGGCGATTTCAATCGATGTCTTTAAATTATCCCAATGCATGGGCTAATGTTTGGCGCAGAAGCTCCGGATTTTCTTCCCCCAAGTTTCCAATGATGATTAAATCTGCCCCGGCTTCCCAGGCTTTTTTAATGTCCAGGCTATTTCTTAAGCCGCCACCTACCCAAACGGGAACATCGACTTCTGCTTTTACCGCTTTGATCACCTGTTCTTGAACGGGTATGGATGCCCCGGAACCGGAATCCAAATACATGAGTTTCATGCCCAGCAATGCTCCGGCTAAAGCGGTTTTTGCCGCCAAATTACTGTCGGTTGAGGGGAGGGGAGAGGTAGCTGAGACGCGGTGGGCGGTGGTTGTATGTCCTCCATCCATTAAAATATACCCTGTTGGAATTATTTCAGTATTCAGCTTGACCACTTGCTTTGCGGTTTTTATTTGATGACCAATCAGAAATTCTGGATTGCGTCCACTGATCAGAGATAAAAACAAAAGGGCATCGGTACCGGGCAGCAAGGCATTATCCGGGCCGGGGAATTGTACTACAGGAATGGCAGTGTGGCTGCGGACCAATTGTAGCAATTGCGCTCCGGCTTCGCTGTGGATTGTAGAACTTGTTCCAATTAAAATGACAGAGCAGCCCAGTTCATTCGCTATGGTTAGGCGGATGAACAGCTCATCAAAATGAAATTTGTCAGGATCTAATAGCAAGCCCCAAGCCTTTGGGGGCAAGGATTGAAGTAGGGCGGTTGAAGTAGATTTGAATGGCATGCCACCAAAGATAGTTAGGATAGGCATTAAACGCGAAGTCCGGGTGATTCCCGGACTTCGCTGAAAACGTTCTTAGTATGAACCGAATTTGTATCTCCAATCTCGTACTTCATATACATCTTCAATGGCTGCAGGAATGGCTTGGGTAATTGAACCCAATACTTGGCTTTTCCATTGGTTTTTGTACAGAGAATTATCTGAGGATTTGGCTGCAGGTACTACTTGGCTCAACTGAATGACATAAACTCCGTACGATCCCTGAATTGGTTTTGAAATTTGACCGGCTTTCATTCCTGACATTACTCCGCTAAACTTAGGCTCCATGCCCAATCCCGGAATCGAACCATTGGGTGTAACTCCGTTTAAGGGGGTGTACATGGCTCCTACTGAGGTGGCAGCTAAGTTCAAGTCATTCTTATTTTTGGATAAGGCCTCTTGCAATTTACTAGCCATGTCTTCTGCCTTTTTCTCTTTGCGGACTTCTTCACGCACTTCATTCATAACATCGGCCATTTCGGGGCTGAAGCTGTCTTTCTGCTCCAAATACCCAACAATAAATGTATTGTTGGATGTAAACACTTGAGAAACTTCTCCGACCTTGGCTCCCAATGCCCAGCGCACAACTTCTCCCGTTTCAGGCAAGGTGCGAAGCCGGCGGGATGCTGATTTTAACATGTCGTATTCAATGCGTACCATTCCAGTGCTTCGGGACTCATCAAAATACGCTTTCGCTTTTTCACCTTTGGCATTGGCCTTGGATGAAAATTCAGAGGCTTTTGTAAAGGCGGCGTCTCTGGTTTCTTTAGATGGCTCTATGCTGCGGGTTAACTGTGCAACCAAAACTTGTTTTTTGGGTTTGGTGTATTTGGTTTGCTTGAGGATGTGGTAGCCACCGGTAGAATTGGCTGCAATGAATTTTCTGGAAGGGGTTAAAAAGGCGGAATCCAAAAATGAAGGGACTTCAGGCATGGCCCGGGTAATCCAATTCAATTTGCCGCTGTCTTCCGCCGCGCTTGGAATATCACTAAACTGAGCCGCCAGTGCAAAAAAATCGGCTCCAGCTTCCAATAATTTTAAAACACTATCGCGTTTGGCCTTTTTGGTTTCAACTTCTGCCTCTGTGGTAGGTTGGAAGAAGATGTGGTGCAAAAACAAACTGTCGGACTCAAATTTCTCTTCAATTTTCTTTCCAACAATAAACTGACCATTGTGAATTACCGGACCAACTACCTTGCCATTTGCCGCAGAAAACAATGCAGAATCTAAGGCTGCGGGTAAGGTGTTTTCTTTAAAATAACTGGGTTCATCTTCTTTGTTTTCTGAATTGCTCATAACAAACAAGGAATCAGACTCAGTGCTGTTAAATTCTGGAATCAAGCCCAGCAATTCATTTCTAAGAGCGGCTGAATCAGAAGCAGTTGGAAGGGCTTCGAAAACGGCATATTGCATTCTCCAGCCTGGATTCCGCTTAAACTTCCAGGAATTTTTAGAGAAGTAGGATTTCATTTCAGACTCCGAAGGTTCAAAACTTGAATCGGGAACGGAAAAATAGGATAGCATAGCAAATGCCCCGCTGTACATATCAGCAGATTGATGATAAAAATTCTCTACCAATTTTGCCGGAGCGTAAATGCCATTGCGGACTAGGTTGAAATATTTAGAAGAAAGACGTTCGTCTTTAATGCCTTCTTGAAGCTGAGCCAACTGGGTTTGAGCTTGATAAAACGATTTAGCCTGCTCGGGCTCCATATCTGCTGGAACATTGGCAAATTGATTGGCGAACCTACGAACGGCATCGGGACTAAACTGTTGAGTGGTAGGGTCAGGGAAATACTGCTGAATTAAAGGGTGTACAGTCCTGCCGGTCAACATATCTTCCAATTCAGCAACGCTAACGCGCAAACCGGAATTCCGATATTCTTTATAAAAGACAAGAGAATCCAGTAATTTTTTCCAGGTCTGTCCTGAAAGTTGAGTTCGGGTTTCCTCATTCATTTCGGCATCGGGGTTGGCATGTTGCCAATCCAATACTACGCCTGAATGCAATTCTGTAAATGAATTTACATGAATTTCCTTGCCATTGATGCTTGCGATTCCAGTTTCTGATGATTCAGAAAAAATTCGGGGTAAAAATTCTCCCAAAATGAATGCCAACATGGCAAGCCCTATTACCACTAGTAGTAAAGTTCCACGTTTTCTAATGTTTCCTATTACAGCCATAATCGAAGTACAGTCAGATTTAAGGGCACGAATATACGAGGAAAAAATCCTTTGAACATCGATTTGGCTGTTTTTTTCTGTCTGGGAATCATATTTTTTGCTAGAAGCTATAATCCCCTAGAATGAAGTAAACCGGTTATTACTAGATGAAGCCGATCTCCTCTTAACAGGCAGACCACCAAGCGTAAAAAGCCCCACCAAGGATGATGGGGCTATGAGTCGCTGTTTTTTAGTTTTGAGATTGGGGCCTAATATTGACTCAGCAGATAGGCCATCACATCGGTGCTGGTTACAATACCTTTTAATTCCTTGTTGTCCATCACGGGCAAGGAATGAAAATCTTGCTCTACAAATAGTTTGGCCACCTCTCTGATTTCGCTGTCAGGACGTACAGTGGTTGGGTGTTGGCTCATGACCTGTTCGATGCTCAACATGTCAAAAATGGCTTCATCTGCCGATTCTTGTCCCTCAAATAAGTTCCCAAACGACAAGCGCATCAGGTCATTTTTGCTGACAATTCCCACCAGCTCATGACCATCTAGAATGGGTATATGCCTTATTTTATGTTTCAGGAATTCTTCCTTAACCGATCTTAAATCATCGGTTTTTAGTTGTGCCGTGACTACTGATTTGGTCATTATGGCTGATACTGGCTCTCGCTTTTTCATACGATTTAGGTTTTATTGTGTACAGCAAAGTTCATGGATTTGCCCCCAGTCTAAAATGAGTTTCATCAGGAAAAAAGGTGATTCTTTCAGGGAAATAGGAAAAGGTGCATTTCTACCTAATCCTTTTCATACCTTTACTCCATGGAATCTTTACGGCAACAAAAAGTGGCTAGATTGCTCCAAAAAGCCTTGGGCGATTTTTTTTTGAGAGAAGGCAAATCCTTCAATCCTTCCGGTTTGACTAGCGTTACGAAAGTTCGCATCTCTCCAGATTTATCAGTAGCTAGAATTTACTTGAGTTTATTAGGTCCGGGCTCAACCCATCAAATTATTGATGCCCTTATTGCGGCCTCCCGAAGCATTCGTTTTCAATTGGGTAAAGAACTTGGAAAATCCCTTCGCATTGTACCCGAATTGCATTTCTATCACGATGATTCTGCCGAATACGCACAACGCATTGACGACCTGCTCCATCAAATTGGTAAATCAGGTCCCTCCGAGTCGAAAAAATGAATACCTATTCATTTGCTGCCCACAAAGCCTTAATTCAATCTTGGAGCGTTCACAGAGCAGTAAATGCGCTCTTGATTTTATTGAGTTTTTGGTTGAGTAGAATTCAAAAGCGGCCCATAATTTGGGGTTTGCCCTTCTCCTTGTCGGTGGAACCCACCACCTCTTGCAATCTAAGATGTCCAGAGTGCCCATCTGGACTCCGAAGTTTTACCCGACCCACCGGCATGTTGGACGCAAAGGTGTTCCAACCATTTTTAGATTCTATTGCTCATCATGTGGTTTACCTCAATTTTTATTTTCAAGGTGAACCTTTTTTGCACCCTAAATTTTTGGACTTGGTAAAGCTTGCCGTGCAGCGCAATATTTTTACTTCAACCAGCACCAATGCACATTATTTGACTCCTAAAATGGCAGAACGAGTGGTAGAAAGTGGATTGCACCGAATCATCATTTCACTCGATGGAGCCAGTCAAGAGGTGTATCAAAATTACCGCATTGGCGGTCAAGTAGAGAAAGTGTTAGAAGGAATACGCAACATCCATCAGGCCAGAGTAATGGCTGGGAAAAAAACACCGGAAATCGTAGTCCAAAATTTATTGGTAAAGCCCAACATCCATGAGAAGGATTTGGTAGAAGCCAAGGCCAAAGAGCTTGGTGCCGACCGGGTTGTATTTAAAACCGCTCAGGTGTACGATTTGGTGGCCGATCATCCACTGGTTCCGGATGAATCAAAATACAGCCGCTATCGAACAACCTCAGCAGGTACACTCGAAATAAAAAATCCGTTGCTAAATCAATGTTGGAGAATGTGGAGTGGTTGCGTTATGACCTGGGACGGACGAATCGTGCCTTGCTGCTTTGATAAAGACGCCACGCATCAAATGGGCAACATTCAAGAAAAAAGGCTGGCGCACATATGGAAAGATCAACCCTACACCAATTTTAGGAAAGCCATTCTTCAGTCCAGGTCGAAAATAGACATCTGCACCAACTGCACCGAAGGAACGAAAGTTTGGGCTTGATTGCGTACTTTTCTCCACGATTATGGAAAAAAATATTCCTCGATATCTCCAAAAAATCGGCCTAAGACTTAGGCATCGTTATCGGATTCAAGTGTTAGATGAATCTGATTTTGAGAATAAAAGAACGTTCAGACTTTCGCTATTGCGTCTCATAATTTTATTTGGGGGTACGCTGATGGCTATGGTGGTGCTTACCATTTATTTGGTGGCCTTTACCCCTTTTCGAGAATACATTCCTGGCTATGCCGATCCCCAAATTAGAATCCGATTGCAGGAACTCATGTTTCAAACCGATTCTTTGAAAGACGATTTAAACAAGAAAGAAGTGCTGTTGGGGAATATTCAGGCGGTGCTATCCGGAGCCCCAATTCCTCAATCCATTCCCAATATTCCAGATTCAAGTTTAATCAATTACTTACCCGATTACAGAAGGTCTAAAGTGGATTCCACATTCAGAAAGCAATTTGAAATGGATGAAAAGTTGGCCCTGCGCAGTGCATCAAACAAACCACGGGATTTCCCTTCTGCATTGTTTTTCCCCCCCTTTAAGGGGAACATCGTCGATTCCTTTAACTTGGATGCAGGAAAGTATGGTCTGGATTTGCTCCCCGTCAAAAATGAGGTGGTTAGTTCTGTACTTTCGGGTGTCATTGTGTTTTCAGATTGGACCATGACCGGCGGCTATACCCTCATCATTCAACACGACCACCATCTGATTTCAATATACAAAAACAATGGGGTTTTATTGAAGCGCCAGGGAGATCCGGTTCTGGCAGGAGAACCCATTGCCTTAGTTGCAGGTCGATCCGAAGCTGTTTCGCAGGAGCCATTGCACTTCGAGATTTGGTACAACCAAACCCCCTTAGACCCAAATTCAATTATTCGCTTTTGATGGGAATCAAATCATTTTTTGTTTTGCCCCTGGCCAATTGGCATTCAAAACGAATTCGAAAACAGGCTAAAATGGCGATTGAAAACCAGAATTTCTGGTTTAATAAGCTCATTGAAAGAGCAGAAAAAACGGTGTTCGGAACCGAGCACGGTTTGCGCATAGGGATGACCTATGCGGAGTTCAAGGCCGCCGTTCCACTCACCGACTATGAAGGACTGGCTCCTTACATAGAAAAGACAATTAAAGGACAGGCAAATGTGCTGTGGCCAGGATATCCCATGTATTTTGCAAAAACATCGGGCACCACATCGGGCACAAAATTCATTCCCATTACCAAAGAAAGCCTCCCCTTTCATGTGGGCTCGGCACGAAACGCTGTGTTTTGCTATGTCGCTGATACCAAGGATGCATCGGTGTTTGATGGGAAAATGATTTTCCTGTCCGGCAGTCCGATACTCGATAAAATGGGCAGTATAAAAACAGGGAGATTGAGTGGTATTGTGAACCACCATATTCCCGGATTTGTGAAAAAGAATCAGTTGCCTTCCTGGGAAACCAATTGCATTGAAGATTGGGAGCTGAAATTACAGCACATAATAGCTGAGACAAAAGGAAAGGATTTACGCTTGATTGGAGGAATTCCCAGTTGGGTTCAAATGTACTTCGAACAACTGCTCCAGGGCTCTCCCGCCGCCACCATAACCGACCTGTTTCCAAACCTTGGTCTTTATGTGTTTGGTGGAGTAAATTTTGAACCGTACCGTGCACGTTTCGAGCGCCTTCTTGGCAAAGGTGTAAAAACCATTGAGACCTATCCTGCCAGCGAAGGTTTTATTGCTTTCCAAGATTCTCAAACCGAAGAGGGATTGCTGCTGCAAACCAATGTTGGCATTTTTTACGAGTTTGTACCCGCTAAAGAAATGGGCTCGGATTCTCCAACCCGCCTTTCTCTCGACCAGGTTCAACTCGATGAAAATTATGCCATAATTCTCAATACGAACGCCGGACTTTGGGGTTATGTCATTGGCGATACAGTTCGGTTTGTTTCACTAAATCCATATCGGATTAAGGTGACTGGTCGAATCAAGCACTTTATTTCGGCTTTTGGAGAACATGTAATCGGAGAAGAGGTAGATTCAGCCATGAAGTCCGCCATTCATCAGTTTAACTTAAATGTCCTTGAATTCCATGTGGCTCCATTGGTTCAGCCTAAAGACAATGGACTTCCAAGGCATCAGTGGTTTATTGAATTTAGCTCGGTCCCAGAAAATATACCCGAAATAGAACGGTTTTTGGATACTCAACTGCAAGCTCAAAATTCATACTACCGAGATTTAATTGAAGGGGGTATTCTTAGGCATTTGGAAATCTGCCCCGTAGTTCCCAATGGATTTACCGACTATATGAAGTCCGTCGGCAAGCTTGGCGGTCAAAATAAGGTGCCTCGTTTGGCCGATGACCGGAAAATAGCAGATGCCTTGACAATTCTTCCAGCCTAAACCCCTACCTTTGCAGCCCGTCTAATTTCAGTTTAGCTCTTTTTTCCTATGGGAATCATTATCCAAATCGCCCAGTTTTTCCTAAGTCTTTCCTTGCTTATTGTATTGCATGAAGGTGGGCACTATTTAGCCGCTCGGCTGTTTAAAACCCGAGTAGAAAAGTTTTATCTGTTCTTCGACTTTTTGTTTCCCTTTCCCCACTTGCTCAAATTCTCCCTTTTCAAATGGAAAAAAGGCGATACCGAATACGGGTTGGGTTGGTTTCCCTTAGGCGGCTATGTGAAAATTGCCGGCATGATGGATGAATCTGACGATAAGGAAGCCTTGAAACAACCGGTTCAACCTTGGGAATACCGAGCTAAACCAGCATGGCAGCGGTTGATCATTATTTTAGGAGGAATTATCGTCAATGTGATTGCGGGCTTTTTCATTTTCGCTATGGTTTTTTGGACCTATGGCGAAGACCGCATGTCGCCTAAGAATATGCCATATGGAATGCATTTTTCAGATTCTTCCTTGTTCGACGAAGGTTTAATGCAAGGCGATGCCATTTATGCCATTGATAACCAAGAGATCGAAAATTACATTGATATACCCCGGATGCTCCTATTGGACGATGTAAAGCAGATGTCGGTGCTGCGGCAGGGCAAATCGGTTCAGCTCGAACTAAGTCCAAGATTCAAAAATAAGTTGATTAGGGCCGCAGGCGCCGGTGGTATTTTGGAGCCTGCCCTGCCACCCATCTTTGACAGCATAGTTCCAGATTTTCCCGCCGCTAAGGCCGGCCTTTTGAGCGGCGATGTTGTGCTCAAGGTGGATAGCTCTCCCGTACGTTCGTTTCAAGATGTTCAGGCTAAACTAGCTCAGCCCAATCAAACCGTTCAGTTTACCATTCAACGAGGTGCAGATACCCTTTTGCTTAAAGCAACCACCAACGATGAGGCAAAAATAGGGGTCCTGCCTATGTTGGGCCCCGATTTGGAATCCGTTGGATTTAAATTTACCCATGTTGATTTTTCTTTGGCCGAATCGTTTCCAGCGGGCATCAGTTTGGCCTACCGAACTATAGCCGACCAGGTAAAGCAATTCGGATTGATTTTTAAACCCTCTACCGGCGCTTATAAGCAAGTGGGTGGGTTTAAACGCTTTACAGAATTGTTCCCCGAATATTGGAGCTGGAAGGCGTTTTGGAAACTGACGGCTATCATTTCTCTAATATTGGCTTTTATGAATTTCCTACCTATTCCTATGCTGGATGGGGGATACATGATTTTCATTTTGTTTGAAATGATTACCGGTCGCCCTCCAGGAGAAAAATTCATGGAAAAGGCCAATACCATTGGGTTTATTCTTATTCTGGCCCTACTTATTTACGCCAATCTAAACGATTTCATACGTTAACTACCATGAACATCCAAATCGCTCTTACAAATCTAGGCCTGAGTGCAACCAAAAATTTCGGAGCCTCCTCAGGAACTTCTTCCATGCTTGGCTCTGGAAATGAAATTCTAAGCTATAGCCCCGTTGACGCCAAGCCGATTGCCTCAACAGGAACCGTATCAAAATCCGAATACGATGCTGTTGTGCTTCAGGCTCAAAAAGGATTCCAAGAATGGCGAAGCTGGCCCGCTCCCAAACGAGGAGAAGTGGTGCGGCAACTCGGTCTAAAATTAAGGGAACACAAGGAAGATTTAGGCGCTTTGGTTTCCTATGAAATGGGCAAAAGCCTACAAGAAGGTCTAGGCGAAGTGCAGGAAATGATTGACATTTGCGATTTTGCGGTTGGTCTGTCAAGGCAATTGCATGGACTTACCATCGCCTCTGAACGTCCTGCCCACCGCATGATGGAGCAATGGCATCCTTTAGGGCCCATCGGAATTATAACCGCGTTTAATTTCCCTGTGGCGGTTTGGGCATGGAATTCCGCTATCGCTTGGGTATGCGGCAATTCAACCATTTGGAAACCCTCTGAAAAAACCCCGCTCTGCGGTACGGCCTGTCAATTTATTGCCATGCAGGTGTTTCAAGAATTTGGCGTTCCCGAGGGTGTTTCCTGCGTCGTTCAGGGTGGGCGAGAAGTAGGAGAATGGTTGGCCGCCGATGCCCGATTGCCGCTAATTAGCGCAACAGGTTCAGTACGCATGGGTAAAGAGGTTGGAAAAGTGGTGGCTGCTCGACTCGGCAAATCGCTGCTGGAACTCGGCGGAAATAACGCCTTAATTGTTAGCGAACATGCCAACCTCGATCTTGCCATACGGGCGGTGGTATTCGGGGCAGTCGGAACCGCCGGTCAACGTTGTACCTCAACCCGCCGAGTCATCGTTCACCACAGTCATTATGATTCTTTTAAGGCAATGCTGGCCAAAGCCTATGCGCAAATTCAAATAGGCAATCCCTTGCTTCCCGAAAATCACATGGGGCCATTGATTGACGCAGATGCAGTAGAAACCTACCTGAAAGCCATAGAAACCGCCAAAAGCCAAGGAGCTGTCGCTTGGGTGGACGGAGGTGTGCTCTCCGGAACCGGATACGAAAGCGGCTGTTTCGTTAAGCCGGCGATCCTTGAGGTTCAACCCGATTTCCCTTGTGTGCAAACCGAAACATTTGCTCCCATCCTATATCTAATGAAATACCAGGCGTTGGAAGAAGCCATTGAGATGCAAAATGCAGTGCCTCAAGGCCTTTCTTCTGCTATCTTCACTCAACATCTGCAAGAAGCGGAACAATTCCTTTCTTTTCAAGGTTCAGATTGCGGAATTGCCAATGTAAATCTTGGAACTAGCGGAGCCGAAATTGGTGGAGCCTTTGGTGGAGAAAAAGAAACCGGAGGAGGCCGAGAGTCTGGTTCAGATGCCTGGAAGGCCTACATGCGCCGCCAAACCAATACGGTAAATTACGGCTCATCCATGCCTTTGGCCCAAGGCATTCGCTTTGAATTTTAATCCCGCCACCAAAATTAATTACCTTTACTTTGGTTTTTAATCTGCCGCATGAGTACATCATGAGGAAAGTCCGGGCAGCGCAAAGCCACTGTGCTTCCTAACAGGAAGGCGCCGCAAGGCGACGGAAAGTGCCACAGAAAATAAACATCCCGGTGCGCCGGGTTAAGGTGAAAATGTGAGGTAAGAGCTCACACCGAGATTTGGTGACAGGTCTCGGGGTAAACCCCACAGGCTGAAAAACCAAATAGGTGAGGCTTTGGGCTTGGCTTGGCCCGACATGCAAATGTCAGCTTTACGGGTAGGTTGAATCAGGGGCATGGCAACATGTTCCGCAGATAAATGGCAGATCTAGACAGAACCCGGCTTACAGAAAACCCGGTAGCGGCCCTTCGGGGCCGTTGCTGTTGTTGGCCGAATTT